>NZ_CAXATZ010000011.1:0-79247 GCF_963971605.1 uncultured Xanthomarina sp. | reverse complement strand
AAAAATGGCTGTTCGATTTCCTGATGCCCTAAATACAGAAAGGGACGATATTGATGAAGATGAATGGCAAGCTATTTTAAATGAAATAAATGTGGCTTTAAATAATATTGACATCTATAGATTGGACGAAGGTAAAGCGCTTGAAGCAGATTTTAGAATTCGTTTAAAAAATATTGAAACCTTATTGGAACAAGTTATTGCCATGGATCCCGAGCGTATAGAAGGTGTCCGGGAACGCTTACGTAAAGGTGTTGAAGAGTTGAAAGAAAAAGTGGATGAAAACCGATTTGAACAAGAACTGGTATTTTACATTGAAAAATTTGATATCACCGAAGAAAAAGTACGTCTAAAAAACCATCTGGATTATTTTAATGCTGCTTTGAGTTCAGACGATTCCAATGGAAAAAAACTAGGTTTTATAGGTCAGGAAATTGGTAGGGAAATAAATACCATTGGCTCTAAAAGCAACTATGCTCCTATGCAAAAACTTGTGGTACAAATGAAAGATGAACTAGAGAAAATAAAAGAACAGCTTTTAAATGTGTTGTAGATTTAAAGTTTAAAGTTCAAAGTTCAAAAATTTAAAAAATTATTCGTGACAAACAAACATGCACACAAAGGCAAGCTCATTGTATTTTCTGCTCCTTCAGGCTCTGGAAAAACAACCATTGTGAGACACCTTTTAAAACAAGACCACTTAAACTTGGAATTTTCAATTTCTGCCACTTCCAGAGAAAAAAGAGGCAATGAGGTACATGGAAAAGACTATTATTTTTTATCTGCTTCAGAGTTTAAAACAAAAATTAAAAACGAGGAATTCCTGGAATGGGAAGAGGTTTACAGAGATAACTTTTATGGTACTTTAAAAACCGAAGTGGAACGTATTTGGGCAAAAGGCAAACATGTTATTTTTGATATTGATGTGTCTGGTGGTTTGCGTATTAAACGAAAATTCCCAGAAGAAACTCTAGCGGTTTTTGTTAAACCACCAAGTATAGACGAGCTTAAAATAAGATTGAAAAAACGCCAAACCGAAAGTGCAGATAAAATCAATATGCGCATTGCCAAAGCGTCTGCCGAACTTGCTACTGCTCCTTTATTTGATGTTATTATAGAAAATGATAACCTAGAAAAAGCTTTACAGGAAGCCGAGACTTTGGTGGATAATTTTTTACATAACAAAACGCTTTAAAAAATGAAAATAGGACTGTTTTTTGGTTCTTTTAACCCTATTCACGTTGGACATTTGATTATTGCCAATCATTTGGTGGAACACAGCGATTTAGACAAAGTCTGGTTTGTGGTGACACCTCATAATCCATTTAAAAAGAAAAGTACCTTACTTGACAATTACCAACGCCTGGAAATGGTTTACAGAGCTACCAAAGATTATGATTCCTTAAGTCCTAGCGATATAGAATTTAACTTACCTCAACCCAATTACACCATAAATACCTTAGCCTATTTGGAAGAAAAATTTCCAGATTACAAATTTAGCTTGATTATGGGCGAAGACAATTTAAAGAGTTTTCACAAGTGGAAAAATTACAAACTTATCCTGGAACAGTACCATATTTACACATATCCTCGTCTGTCTGAAGGGACTGTAGAAACTCAATTTAAAGGTCACGAAAAAATACATCACATTCAAGCTCCCATCATGGAACTTTCATCTACATTTATAAGAAAATCCATTAAAGCTGGTAAAAATGTAAAGCCTATGCTACCAGAACATGTATGGGAATATTTGGATGAAATGAATTTCTATAAATAAAAGCGCAGCCAATTGGCTGCGCTTTTAAATAACATTACTCTTATAAACACTAAAAGCGTTTTAACATCTTTTTGGTAACCACTACCTCATTATCCATAGTTGCCTTAGCTATATATGTTGCTTTATGTAAGGCTGGCAAACTATAGGTGGCGGAATTTTCAAAACCATCCAAAACATAAACTTTTCGACCCTGTACATCATAAATTTCAAGGCTTTTTACAGAATGCATATTAGAGGTTTTAAATGTGAATTCATTATTTCCAAGCTCAATAATACTTAACTGGTTTTTCAATTCCAGAGAATGTATAGATAGGGTGTTTTCTTGAAAAACAATCTCAAAACGATCATTAAATTCTCCAACTGAAGAAGTAAATACATAATCTGAATTTGTAAGGTTATGTGTTATATTCTGATAGTTGTCCTTTAAATAAACCGTATTGTTATGTAAAAAATCACCTTCATATTTAGCCAACGTAAAGGTATATAATGTAGCTTCGTCTATTGAGGTATAAAAGCCAAGAGGAATCACCTCTTCTAAGGTCAGGCTGCTTTCTGCTTTTCCTTGAATGGCGTATATTTTTTCAGTTTCATTTTCAATAAAGGTATAAATTATGGCAGCAGCATCTGTGGATAAATTTCTTGGTGTATCATAGGAAAGTCCATCATTCCCGTTAGAAGCTCCTTGAACATAAGCCATAAGCACTTGGTTAAATGCACCATTATCAGATGACAAGCTTACCCAGAGTTTATTGGCTTGATTTTCAGTTCTAAAAAATTGGGAATTACTTGTGTTATCTGCCACTCTCATGCTATTATTAAAAACCACATCATCGTTTGTTAAACCTTGCACAAAAAAGCCTTGTCCAGAAGGAATATACCTATTGGGAATGATTGGTTTTCCTCCAGCTATTTCTCCACTTCCAGAATTAATGATTGCGTAATCATCACTATTAAAATTATAAACTTCGTTTCCATTATTTGTGGCATCTGGCAAAGAAGCATGAGACCAGAAATAAATGGAACCAGCTATTACAGAGCTATTCTCGGCAAAAAAGGCATCCACATCAATGGCACCAGGATATGGATTCCCAATAAAATTCCAATCGCTGTCACCATTATCTCCATTATAGTAAATGGGTGTTGTAATGGTTCCTGTGTTTAAAGGTCCATCAAAATTATGATCGTAAGTATTCCCTGAGACAAATCCAGCAGACTTTTGTGTGGCAGCGTACCCAACACCAGGAATCAAAACATCGGTTCCAGCAAGATTGGTCCAATCGTCACCATTATCATCCACATCGTCATGCCCTGGAACATAGGTGTTCCCATTGTCTGTTTCCATTAATACATCCAAATAATTTTGGGCATTAAACCAATATCTTCTATTGGAATTTGCAAATGCTTGGTTTGCCGTAGTGTTGCTTACCGGAGAGCTCCAATAGGTATAGTCGTACCAATTTACTAACTGGGAGGTTGTTTTATTTACCGTTGATAGTCCTCCAGGTTTCAAAGTAAATACTCCAGAGTCTTCCACTTGAACAAAAGCGCCTTGGGTTTCTACAATTATTTGTCCATCCACAATAACGTCTGTTTTTACTTTAACAAAGGTATTGTTATCAACTGTTAAGGTTTTACCTGCATCAATATTCAGGCTCCAAGCCAATAAGTCGGAATTTGAGGAAGTTTCATAATTCCCAGATAAAGTAACAATGGTTTCAAGGTTTGGGATGCCATTGCTCCAGGTGCTACCATTCCATATGGTTTCCTTTCTGGAAACCTCTCCTTCAACATTGATAATTTCATCCACCTGATTACTGAATTGCTGCCTGGTGTCTGCTGGATCTGGAGCAAAGATGTGTATGGTTCCAGAATGAATTCCTACAGGCATACTGGATTTCAATCTTATATATACATCTACTGGACCCAAATCTATTATGGTATTAGGTATGATGAGCATGTTGGTAAAATTGTTATTAGCCTCTAAAGACACTTCATAACCTAAAGAAGCATTAATGGTATAAGATCTCTCTAAAGCCAACACATCGTTAATTTGAAACGATTGAGCTGCAGATGGTCCAGAGCCGTGAATATAATTAAAACCTGAAAGGCTAGTTGGAAAAAAATAGAACACAACACTTGGGATTGTGTGTGTGTGTGGATTGGTGTCTAAATGTGTCTTGCCAAGCCCAAAAAAAGGTAGGCATAAAACACCAATAAAGATAAGTGTGAGTAATTTTGTTTTCATAAGTAGGTTTTTTAATTGGGATATTTAACAACAAGTTAAATTTTAAAATCTAAAAAAGGTCTAAACAACAGTGTTTTTCGATGAAATGCAATAAATTGAAAGTGTTTTTTTACTTTCCAATTTGTTTTGTAGTCCTAATCACAGCCTGTTCATTCTTCCATTCAATCCATTTTTGGCCTTTTATACGTCTCATGGCATTATCAAAGTAACGCATCACCAAAATATTGTATATGGCTTTACTTAAATTAAATGGGTTTCTAGGAATGGCTCTCAAGCTCAACGAGAAACCTGTGGTTACATATTTCATATAATGCCAGTAACCTTCAGGCATGTACAGCATATCTCCATGTTTTAAAGTAGTTTTAAAACCTGTTGCCTGTTTTAAAGCAGGCCATTTTTCAAGATCTGGATTTGAGAAATCAATATCTTCCCTTGTTATTAAGGAATGAGGGATTTTATATAAAAATTTGTTTTGCTTTTGGTCGAAAAGAATAATGTCTTTTTCTCCTTCAAAATGAACATGGAAAATATTTGCCAAGTCTATATCATAATGCATGAAGGTGTAGGAATCTTTTCCTCCAAAAAAGAGCATTGGGAGTTTTTTTAATAGTTTTAACCCTAAATCTGGATAGTTAAAATCGTTTTGTAGCTGTGGTACTTCTTTTAATATGTTCCAGAGAAAAATACGGTATTTGGTAGAACCGTTTTGAAGCAACTTTATGTAATCCTTTAAAGGCATTTTTGCATGAGCCTCGTTAAAACCATCTTTGCAGGATACATGTCTATCGTCGTACAAAGGAACGGTTTTGTCTCCTGCTATGTCTTTAAAATAATTGAGGTTCCATTTGGAAAAAGCTGGCCAATCTTCAATAAATTGCTCTATAACCACAGGCTTTTGCGGTTTAAAGTAACGCTTTAAAAAATCTTCTTTAGAGATAGATTTTTCACGTGGAATATCTTGAAGATTCAATTTCAACATCTATTATTTAAGAGGTTAAAAAACAAATACCATACATTACTTGAGAGTTTTTGCCTTTTCTTTAGCAATTTCGTTGCGTTCTATTTTATGGTCTGGCCTGGTCCATCTTGGTTTTTCACCCAGGGCTTGATATTGCGAGTCTGAAGCCTCAACTGTTTGGGGTTGTACTTTTTTGGTGAACGGTTTTTGAGGGTTCATTCCTAAAAGCTCAAACATTTTCATGTCTTCATTCACATCGGGATTTGGCGTAGTCAACAACTTATCTCCTGCAAAAATGGAGTTTGCTCCAGCAAAGAAACACATAGCTTGACCTTCCCGACTCATTTGAGTTCTTCCAGCACTTAAACGCACTTGTGTTTCTGGCATGACAATTCTTGTTGTTGCAACCATTCGTATCATGTCCCAAATCTCAACGGGTTTTTCATCTTCCAAAGGTGTACCTTCCACTGCAACCAAAGCATTTATAGGTGTGGATTCTGGTTGCGGATTTAAAGTGGATAAAGCCACAAGCATACCTGCTCTGTCTTCTACAGATTCTCCCATACCAATAATTCCTCCAGAACAAACCGTTACATTGGTTTTACGAACATTCTCTATGGTATCTAACCTATCTTGATAACCACGTGTGGAAATCACTTCTTTATAGTATTCTTCCGATGAGTCCAAATTATGATTGTAAGCGTATAAACCAGCTTCGGCCAGACGCTTGGCTTGGTTTTCGGTTACCATTCCCAAGGTACAGCATACTTCCATATCCAGTTTATTAATGGTTCTTACCATTTCCAAAACTTGGTCAAACTCTTCACCATCTTTTACGTTTCTCCATGCTGCTCCCATACATACTCTGGAACTTCCCGTTTCTTTAGCACGTAAGGCTTGTGCTTTTACTTGTTGAACAGTCATTAAATCGTTGCCCTCTATGTTGGTGTGGTAACGTGCAGCTTGAGGACAGTAGCCACAATCTTCTGAGCAGCCTCCTGTTTTAATGGAAAGCAAGGTGGACACCTGAACCACATTGGGATCATGATGTAAACGATGTATGGTTGCTGCTTCGTAAAGCAGTTCCATCATAGGTTTGTTATATATCTCTAAAATCTGTTCTTTGGTCCAGTTGTGTCTTATTTTACTCATGTTGTTAGTTTCAAGTATGGTTCAAAAATAACTTATTTTATATTGAAAAAACTCTCAAAAAGCTCATAAAATTTTTCTGGTTCTTCCAAATACGGATTGTGAGCACTTTGCTCAAACATTACAAACTGTGCTTGTGGCATAAAGGTTTTGTACTGCACAGCAAACTCTGGAGTGGAAACACCATCGTATCTGCCTGCTATAATTAAGGTTTTTGCTTTAACATCTTTTAATTGTTGCCTGTAATCTTGGTTGATCATACTTCCAGATACATCAAAATCGCCATCCCGACCAATAATTTCCACATACACATCATTAGCCCAACCTCTATAGTTTCCCTTTGGCACGTTTTGTTTTAAGCTGGTATTGTGGTAATAAATATATTTGGTTGGAAAATTGCCATAAACCGTTTTTAACGGTTCTTGACTGGACACATAGCCCAGAGCACGAAGGGAATCGACTTGTTTCCATTTTTCGGGGAAATGGGTTTTAGCATAATGATTGTAGCTATCGCAATTGGCTTGCCACATGGCTCCAGAATGAAAACCATTAATCAAGACCATTTTATCCACTTGTTCTGGATATTTTATAGCATAGGCCTGAGCAGGAACCGTTCCGTAGGAATGCCCAACCAATGAGATTTTAGTATAACCAAGAACCTGTCTTAGTTTTTCAATAAGTGCTACATCGTT
The DNA here is from genome assembly GCF_963971605.1 of uncultured Xanthomarina sp. Taxonomy (NCBI): domain Bacteria; kingdom Pseudomonadati; phylum Bacteroidota; class Flavobacteriia; order Flavobacteriales; family Flavobacteriaceae; genus Xanthomarina; species uncultured Xanthomarina sp. Next base: position 72,429 of record NZ_CAXATZ010000011.1, on the reverse strand, counting down.
TTCAACGGAATATTCTGAGACATCTTTGGCATCATCACTTTTTCCCCTTCCCAAGAAATCGAAAAAAACCACGGTATTGGTTTTATAGTATTGTCCGAAATTCCCTTGCATATAATCGTGGGAATTTCCCGGTCCTCCTGGTAAAAAGAAAATAGGATCGCCTTCGCCCAAGACTTCTACATTGATGTTATAACCATCAATTTCATAAAATTTGGATTCGAATTTTTCGAAAATGTTTGGATCGACTTGCGAAAAACCCAAAACGGGTAAACAAAGAAAAAAGAACAAATGTTTCATAAGTAAGATTTATAAAGGTAAATATAACTATTTCGTTAATAACACAGATACAGCATTACCACCAAAACCAACTGCATTTATTAAAACATGCTTTATTTTTTTTGGTGTTTCTTGCTCTAAATATGGTATGGAAATAAACTCTTGATGTTGTAACATGCCTAAAGCCATCTCCAAATTTAGCATGCCACTGGTTCCCAAGCTATGACCTAATTTCCACTTATTACAGGTTAAAGCTGGATGTTTATCGCCAAACACTTTTTTAATAGCAGTGAATTCTGCCAGGTCTCCTTTAATGGTTCCTGGTGTGTGGGTTACAATTACATCTACTTGGTTGGGATCAAGGTTTCCTAAAGCCATGTTCATGGAACGTTGGAAGCAGATGGCCTCAGTGGAAAGAGAAACGCTATGTTCCAAGATTTCAGTGGCAAAACCTATTCCAATAATTTTTGCCAAGGCATTGGGTGTATGACCTTGCTCCAAACAAGTCATGGAGGCAGCTTCACTCAAAATCATGGTATTTTGTTTTTTATTTAAATTTAAAGCTTGACAAGGGTAAAGTTCTTCACTTTGTTCCGAATGGCAATAAATTTTAAGCGCTTGCATTTGAGCGATGGTGAATTGGGTTAAAGGTGCCTCGCTTCCTCCAACCAAAAACTTGTTACACATACCAGAATGTATCCAGGCAATGCCATTCAATAATCCATGTAATGCTGTAGAACAGGTAATGGAATGTGAAATTTCGGGGCCTTGAGTTTGTAAATCGTGAGCTACCCATGAAGAAATATTGCCCAAAGTTGTTGTTGGCGAACTTAAGGGTTTTACTTTGTCTTTTTTAAGAAAAAACTCAAAATGACTTTCAAAAAGTGCCGTTGCTCCTCTTGAAGAGCCAATATTGACTCCAAAGTTATCGGTTGTTTGCCAACCTGCTTGTTTTACGGCTTGTCTTGCGGGGTAAAGAGCAAACAAAACGGTATCATCCAAAGCTTTGTACTTGCTATCTGAAGCTCTAAGTTTTTTGATTTCCTTTTTTAACTCCTCTGGGAGTTCTGCAACTAAATTTTTATGTTTGGTAGAAAAATAATGCTGTTTATTTTTATAAGCTTGCCAAATATCTTCAGGGGTTTTCCCTAAAGGTGATAGACTTGATAAGCTGGTTATGGAAATAGGTTGAATCATTATATTGTCATGTTAAACTTCTGCCTGTTAACAGACAGTGTTTTCAGCATCTCATTTTTTTATTGATATTTTAATGTTTTTAAAGTTGGATGTAACTTTCCAATTAAATTTAATTTCCACTCTTTATGCCAATTCTTCAATTGCTTTTCCCTTGCAATTGTTTGATTAATATTGGTGATTCCTTCATTTATTTAATATGTAATTGTAACTTATTTGCATACCAAATATATGACACTGAAACGAGTTAAGTGGAGGTTTCATTTTTCCATGAACCTTGCAAATTTAAACTATTGACAAGGCTTCTTCAATGGTTTGATAGACTTTTTCCAATTGCGCATTTGAAATTACATAAGGCGCTTGAATGTATATGGTATTTCCCAATGGACGAAGGAAAACACCCTGTTCCATAAAAAATTGAAACAGTTTGTCCCTTAAATTACCATACCTGGACATTTCAGTATTTAAATCCAGAGCAAAAATAACGCCTCTCTGTCTGGTAGATTTTACTTTGGGATGTTGTTTTATACGTAAATTAAAAGCTTCGTGTGAAGCAGTAATTCGTTTGATGTTCTTTTGCATGTCTTCTGATTGCAACAACTCCAGGCCTGCCAAAGCAGCTGTACAGGCTAATGGATTTGCAGAATAAGTGTGTCCGTGAAATAAGCCTTTGCCAATATCATCGCTATAAAAAGCATCATAAACACCTTGCGAACAAGATGTGATGGCCATAGGCAATAAACCAGCAGTTAAAGCTTTGCTTAAACACATAATGTCTGGCTTGATTTCCATATAGTCTGAAGCAAAGTGTTTTCCAGTTTTACCAAAACCAGTCATCACTTCATCAGCTACTGTTACAATGTTGTTCTCTTTGCAAAATTTCAATATTAGCTCTAAGCCTTCACCGTCGTGCATTTTCATAGCAGCAGCTCCTTGAACCAAAGGTTCGTAAACAAAGCCTGCTACTTTATGGTTTTTTATAATGTTACGAAGAGAGTTTATTATGGTGTCATGATTGGTTCCATTGGGTGTAGGGATTCGTTTCACATTTAAAAAAAACTCCTCAAAAGGACCGTTGTAAACCGATAATCCAGACACACTCATGGCACCAAAGGTATCACCATGAAAGCCATCTTCAAAAGCAATTAAGGTGTTACATGTTTTTCCTTGGTTAAAATGAAATTGCAAAGCCATTTTAATACCTATTTCAACTGAGGTGGATCCATTGTCACTAAAAAACAATTTGTTTTGATTTTTTGGTAAAACCTGGATTAAAGCTTCCGATAGTTTAACTGCTGGCTCATGTGTAAACCCACTAAATACTACCTGATCCAACTGCTGCATTTGTGCAGAAACCCGATTGGTAATATACTCGTTACAATGTCCGTACATGCAGGTGTACCAAGATGCAATGGCATCTAAATATTCCTTGCCATCTTCGTCTGTTAACACGCAACCTTTGGCTTTGGATATGGCAATGGCTTCTGGATGCAATTTGTGTTGCGTTAATGGATGCCAAAGATGTTTTTTATCCCGTTCTTTTAGTGTCATAAGCGTTATGCTGAACTGGTGTCAGCATCTCATAATTTTGGTTTGTTCTTTTAAAGTTTTTTACAGTTATCCTCCAGAATGTCCAACAACTAATTTCTTACTGTTTTGTAAAACTGATACCAATTAGTATGACAAAAATTACAGATTATCTTTAAACCTTTCTGCATATTCCAAAACCACATTCTTATCAAAGTAAGGCTCCTCGTCTATTCTTCCTATAATTGGAACTTTTGTCATTTTTTTGATGATGGCTTCGGTTGTTTTATGTTCGTTTCCACTGAAAATAAGGGACACCTGAAAGCCTTTTTCTTTCAACAGATTTACTGTTAACAGTGTGTGATTGATGCTTCCTAAATAATGTCTGGAAACCACAATAACATGGTATTCTGGTTTTATAAGGTTTAAAATGGTTTGTGTATTATTTATTGGTACCAGCAAGCCTCCAGCGCTTTCAATAACCAGGTGGTTCTTGGTTTTTGGTGCTATAATGTCTTTTAAAGTTATGGAAACACCTTCTATTTCTGCTGCTGCATGAGGACTCATGGGTGTTTTTAATGCAAAGCTGTTTGGGTGGAATTTAGACTTTTTATTGGACACCAAGCGTTCCACCTTATGAGTGTCTGAATGATCCAATTCCCCAGCTTGAATGGGTTTCCAATAATCGGCTTGAAGGGCTTCCACTAAAATGGCCGAAGCCATAGTTTTACCAACTTCTGTTGAGATTCCCGTTACAAAATAGGTTTTCATGAGTTTATAATTGTTTCATGTATTAATCTTTATTGTTTTTTAATTGTCATAAGGAACACCCAATTAACATTCTGCTTCAAGCTTAATAATTAAAACCCTGATCATGTGAGTTTTATTTTAAATCGAATTCGGTTTGGCAAGCTTCACATCGATACTTGTGTCTGGTATAAAATGGAAGCCCTGAAAACAGGACTCCAAAAATAAACCATATTAATGATTTGGCATCTTTAATTGTAGAAAAGAGTTCTATTTTTTGGCTTTTGCAATGGGGACAGTTTATGGAGTTTCCTTCGTCGTCCATGGAATATGTTCTGATGGATTCCAAAATGTTTATTGCTTCTTCACTTTGATATGAATACACTTTTAACTTGACACCTCCTATAGCATTGCTTATTAATGGATCTGTATCTATGGTTACATGATCGGAAAGAAACACTTCAATCCCTTCAGCTTCCAAACGTCCTTTTATGATTTGTGCTTCAGAAGAATACTGAAACCTAGCAATGGTTTTAAATGTCTCTGTCATATATTTAAAAGTTTGGCTAAAAGCTGGATGACTTCCTTAATTTCTGTTTCAGAATTAAAACTATGCAAACAAAAACGTAATCGTTCTTTTCCTTTTGGAACAGTTGGTGACAGAATGGGTTTCACATCAAATCCTTTTTTTATAAGCTGATTTGAGATGGCTTTAACGTTTTCGTTACCTAAAATCAAACAACTCTGTATGGCTGATTGACTCTCTATAAAATGATTTTGCAAGTTGTTTTTTAAGATTTCCTCTTTAAACAAGGTAATATTCTCTTTTAGTTTGGAGATTTCATGCGTTTTTGGCAACTCGATGTAAACCGATTTGATTGTCATTAAGGAGTGAGGTGGTAGTGCTGTGGTATAGATAAAGGGTCTTGCAAAATTTATTAAGTATTGGGTTAAAGCTTTACTTCCCAAAATAGCTGCTCCATGACTTCCCAAGGCTTTTCCAAAGGTGATGATTCTTGCAAAAACTTCATTTTCCAAACCCAATTCCTGAAGCAACCCTTCGCCATTTTTACCAAAAACACCTGTAGCATGGGCTTCATCTATAACAAGATAGGCTTGGTGTTGTTTGCTTATGTGAATTAAAGAAGCAATATCAGGAGCGTCGCCATCCATGGAAAAAACAGATTCGGTAACCACGTAAATTACTGATGGATTATGCTGAACTCCTGCCTTGTCTGTAGATAAGCGTTTTAGCATCTCATCCAGATGCTTTAAATCGTTATGCCTATATTTATAGGATTTTGCATGGCTCATGCCAATTCCATCCCTTATGGATGCGTGAATGTATTCATCGTATAAAATAATGTCACCACGTTGAGGGACTGAAGCAAAAAAACCTAAATTGGCATTGTATCCTGAATTAAAAATCAAAGCAGATTCTGAATGGTGGAATTCGGAAATGGTGTTTTCTACCTCTTGATATAATTTATAATTTCCAGACAGTAAACGGGAGCCAGTAGCGCCATTTCTGGCAAGGTTACTGGTTTCCAAATAACGATGTGTCATGTCGAAAATCTCCTTCAAGTTTGAAAACCCTAAATAATCGTTGGAAGAAAAATCTATCAAATGATGTTGTGTGCCCAATGTGCGCAACATGTTATGGGTTTTACGCTCATTTATTTTGTCTTGAAGTTTTTTAGGGAACATACCTCAAAGATACGAAAGACCTATAATGTTTTAAAAACCTTGCTGGTCTATTTTCGGAAGTAAAAAACATCGTATCTTACAGCCTTAAATTTACTTCCATGCAAAAATTTCAATTACTCTTAATAATATTCCTTTTTTCAATATTGGTAAAAGCCCAAGTATCCTCAAGTTATGTTATTTCATTTGAAAATGCTGTACATCACGAAGCTAGTATTCAAGCCACTTTTACAGATTTACAATCGGATAAGGTGGTCTTTAGAATGGCAAGGTCGTCTCCAGGGCGTTATGCCATTCATGAATTTGCCAAAAACGTTTACAATGTAAAAGTTACCGACAGCCAAGGAAAGGTCTTGGAAACCACACGCCCAAATCCGTATGTTTGGAATGTCTCGGGACACGATGGTACCATTCGTGTAAGGTATACCTTGTTTGCAAATCATGGCGATGGCACCTATGCACAAGTAGATGAAACACATGCGCACTTAAACATGCCTGCTACTTTTATGTATGTGCCTGAGTTGTCGGAAAACGAAATGCAAGTGACTTTTAAGGTTCGGGAAGATTTAAACTGGAAGGTTGCTACACAATTAAAACATTTGGAAGGCACTACCTACCATGCAAAAAACTTGCAGTATTTTATGGACAGCCCTACAGAAATTGCCAACTATAGCATGCGTTCTTTTCAAGTAGAAGACCAAACCATTACATTGGTACTTCATGACGATGCAGCCTCAGAAGCAGACATCAACACGTATTTTAATTACATAAAAAAGGTAGTTCTACAACAAAAAGCTGTTTTTGGTGAGTTGCCAACTTACGATTATGGCGAATATACTTTTTTAGCTTGTTATATGCCTAATGCCAATGGAGATGGTATGGAACATAGAAATTCCACTTATGTAGTGAGCACACGTAGTTTGGCAAATGGAGGCATAGACCAAAATATTGGAACCGTTTCGCATGAGTTCTTTCACTGTTGGAATGTGGAACGTATTCGTCCTAAAACCTTGGAACCATTTAATTTTGAAGAAGCCAACATGAGTGGTGAACTTTGGTTTGCAGAAGGTTTTACAAGCTATTACGACGATTTAACCTTATGTCGGGCAGGAGTTATCTCGCAAGCTAAATACATTACTGGTTTAACAGGTACTTTTAATTATGTATGGGATTCTCCTGGTCGCAATTATTTCAATCCAATTGAAATGAGCTATCAAGCGCCTTTTGTGGATGCAGCCAAATCGGTTGATGAAACCAATAGGGAAAATACTTTTATTTCTTATTATTCTTATGGAAGTATGTTGGGCCTGGCTTTGGATTTGTCCTTAAGGGAAAAAAACCTAAACCTGGACGATTATATGAAGCTGGTTTGGCATACCTATGGTAAAACCCAAACCTACTATACTATAGACAAGCTAAACCAGACTTTAAATGAGTATGCAGGAAAAGACTTTGGGAACAGGTTTTTTAACAATTATATTTACAACTCTGAGATGCCAGATTTTAAACAGCTTTTCAAAACGGTTGGTGTTTTACTAAGCCAAGACACCACAAAAGTAGCTTTTGGTGCCTTTGTAAGACATGGCAAAATAATGAGCAACCCCAAAAATAACTCTACTGCTTATAAGGCTGGGCTTCAAAAAGGAGATAAACTTTTAAAGATTGGCAACACAGAGCTAACTGAAGACACAAACCTAAAAGACTTACTAAATACCTATAAAGTGAATGATAAAGTTGAGGTGGTTTTTGAACGTTTTGGAAAAACCAAAACCACTAAGTTAACGCTTTTGGCCGATACCTCTTATACCATTTCTTTAGTGGAGGCAGATAAAAAACCATTGGATAAAAAACTAAAAGCCAATAGAGAAAACTGGTTGGGCAAGAAATAGGAAGATTAACAAAAAATGCCTTAAAACTATAATTGGTTCTAAGGCATTTAAAATCTCTTTTACATTTAGGTTTTGCTTTTAATTCAAATTAAAAACAGCACCAACATTAAAGGTAAACTGATTGTTTAATTTTTCAGCATAGGTTAAGTCGTCGTTATTGTATTTTGCAATAGGGAAAGTTGCTTCCGTAAACAGTCCGAAACCTTTGGAGAAGAAATATCTTGCTCCTACGTGACCACCAAAATTCTTTAAACTAAAATGGATACCAGGATATAAATCAAAATTTTCATCAATGTTTAAAACGCTTCCAATGTTGGCATTAAAACGTGCTTTTACGTCAAAACGATCCTCAAAACCAGCATCAGTAACACTTGCAACCCCTAAGGCGTACGAAGATACCACACCTATGGAAAAATTCTCGCCCAAGCCATAATCGTAACTCATATAAAGTCCGGTTGCATGTTCTTGAAAACTAGCTCCAATTTGCATTTTTTGATCTCCAGATCCAGTAAAAGCTTGTCCGTTTACTAAATATGCTGAGAACAGACAGGCTATCATCATTATTTTTTTCATCATTCGTGTTTTATTGTTTTTATTATTGAAGCAGCAAATATAAGCCTTAAGTTTTAAATACATTTCTTCGATCTGTTTTTTAATTCGCATAAAAAAACGCCAACTTCTTAAAGCTGACGTTTTTACTATTGTATCATAAAATTTTAATCCAAAGCAGGAATACGCAATACTTGTCCAGGATATATTAAATCTGGGTTTTTAAGCATGGGCTTGTTAGCTTCAAAAATAACAGGATATTTCATGGCATTTCCATAATATTTTTTAGCTATTTTTCCTAAGGTATCACCACTCACCACAGTATGAAACTGCGCTTCTGGTTCTGGGTTTTCAACCGTCATCTGGTCGTCTACAGTAGCTATTCCATTAGAATTCCCAACTACCAAAACCACTTTTTCTTTGGTCGCTTGGTCGTAAGCTGCTCCAGTAATGGTAGCTTTGTCGTCCAAAATATGAATGTTTAGGTTTTTAACTTCCAATTGTAAATCATTAACGGTTTCCATGAGGTTATTGGCTGCTGCCTTTTCTGAGTTCAGTTTGGCTTCGGCTGCATCTGCTGCTTTATCTGCAGCTTCTTCGGCACGTGTTTTTCCTATTCCAAAAACTTTGGCTCCTGCATCTTTAATAAATGAAAATAATCCCATAATCTGTTGTGTTTTAAGTGTTTTTAAATATTTATATAAAGTTCAATAATTTCTTTTAAAAATCCTATTATTTTGATGGCAAACCCAATAAAAAAAGAAACTGTTTGAGGTTTTTAGGCTCTAAACAGTTTCTTTACCAACTAACTTAACTAACCAAATCTTATATTTATACTCTAGTGTTTTCTCTAGGGTTTTCTTTTCTTTCGTTTTTAAACTTACGCATTTTAGGACTTTCTGTTTTCTTACCTTCTGCTGTTTTCATATACTGGATATAGCCTCTTCCTGCAAACTCGTAAGTAGTTCCGGAAGCAGTGTGAAACAATCTAATTAATGCATCGTTTTCAACACTTAGCTCAAAAAATTCGCTTCCATAGTAATCATAATTTAGGCTTAAGGTTTTTAAATACATGTTTCCAGAGACATTGTTCACTCCATATACTCCTGTATAATCCCAATAAATATTATCTGGATTGCCAACACCTACATCTTGGGAGCTTCTAAATTCTGAGTCGTTGCCTCCTGCCAAAAATTGCAGGTAATTCTCGTTGTCAAACTCGTTGATATCTCCTGTTGGACTTGTATATACTTTTTCCCAGGCTTCATACTCCTGCAAGAAGTAATGGATGTTATCGTAAAACACATAATCATAATCGAATGTTGCACGTTGATAGCCTCTTAAAAAATATGAGGTATCGTTGTACGGATTATACAATTCTATGGTATTGGTGTTTATTTGGTAAACATCGAAGGTTTCGTATCCATCAATAACATGGTATACATCCAGGATGTTATTATAAGCATCGTAATTGCCTACTGGAATACCAAAACCGTTTCCTTGACTGCCAAAACCCACCAAATTGTTATTGGCGTATAATGTTCCGTTTCTAAAGGATACCGTAAATGCTATTTGCAGAAAAGGCGTTTGACCATACCCAATGGTTTCGTTAATATCTACATACCACAACTCGTAAGAACCCAATAACTGATTTAAGGATATGGAAGGTGGTGGATTGTAATTGTTTATATAATCATCATCTGTGTAACAGGATGTGAATAAGCTTGCTATTATGGCAAATCCTAAAAGTAGTTTTAACGTTTTCATAAGCCTTCATTTTTTAGTTCTGTTGTCAAACAATTCAAAACACGTGCCAAAAATTTTTAGGCTTTCATTTTAAACCCTTTAAAAGAGGTAATTTTTATGTATTTTTGATTCTTGTAAATTTGAGAACAAATATGGAAAAGCCATTAAAATATGCCGTTTTTGGTTCAGGGAGTTGGGCAACAGCCATAGTAAAAATGTTGTGCGAAAATTTAGATGAAGTAGGTTGGTATATGCGCAGCGTGTACACCAAGGAGCACTTAATCAAGGAGCAACACAACCCAAGTTATTTAAGTTCGGTAGAATTTAAAATAGAGCAGTTAAAGTTAAGCAACGATATTAACGAAATGGCAGCTTATGCCGATGTGTTGATTTTTGTTATTCCCTCTGCTTTTATGTATTCTGAATTGGAAAAACTAACGGTTGATGTGTCTGAAAAAACCATAGTTTCTGCCGTAAAAGGAATTATTCCAGAGTCTGGCTTGCTGGTAGGTGAGCATTTTCATGATATTTACAACATTCCTTTAAAAAATATAGCTGTTATTGCTGGGCCTTGTCATGCTGAAGAAGTAGCCTTGGAGCGTTTGTCTTATTTAACCATTTCTTGCGCAGATGCCAAAAAAGCACAGGACATTGCCGATAAACTATCCAGTAATTATATTAAAACAAAAATTAGCGACGATGTTATTGGTACTGAATATGCTGTGATGCTTAAAAACATTTATGCCATTGCAGCTGGAATAGCCCATGGCTTGGGTTATGGCGATAATTTCCAAAGTGTTTTAATGAGCAATGCCATTAGGGAAATGAAACGCTTTATAAAGAAAACTCACAAAATGAAGCGTAACATTAACAACTCGGCTTATCTAGGCGATTTGTTGGTGACGGGTTATTCATTATTTTCCCGAAACCGTATGTTTGGGAACATGATCGGGAAAGGTTATACCGTAAAATCTGCACAAATGGAAATGAGCATGGTTGCCGAAGGCTATTATGCCACCAAAAGTGCTTATTTAATAAACGAAAAGAGCAAAAAGAAAACCCGTTTGCCCATTATCAAAGCAGTATATGCCATATTATATGAAGATAAAGACCCAAAAATAACATTTAGGAAGTTGGCTGATAAGTTGGATTAACTCCAAGCTACTTTCCCAAGAATATGTTACTTTACCAAAACCCCTTTCACATCCATTAAAGGAATAGGTTGTAAGGCTTTTAAATTAATGGTATTTTTCCTGAACAGAAAGGTTTTATCGTACATGGTTTTCCCTTCAAAAAAAGATACTTTAAAGGTGTTGTTTAAAGCAAATAATTCTTCCTGCATCAATTCTATCTTGGCATAGCTTTTAGCAGGAAGCCGTTCTAATTTTTTTCTAAAGGTGGATGTAATTTTGCCCTCGTTATAACCACCGGTAACTATAAGCACCATCTCTAAATCAACATCTTTATTGTTTATAATATAGGCGTTCCAGTCTTGGCTGTTGTAAATTTCGTTATACTCGTTTACAACAGCTATATAAACGTTTTCTACTTTTGGAATAAAAATGTCTTTTTTCATTGGTCATTATTTAAAATACAGATTGTTGTAGCCTTTCTTTACTATGCCTCGCAAACTATAAACTATAAAATGGTTTAACAGCTCTTTGTTAGAATGTACATCAAAAAGATTATTGCTTTTGAAGGCGATTTCTTCAAAGCGCTTAAAATATAAATCGCAAAACAGGTCTAGATTGACTTCGTCTAAAAGCAGACCGTTTTTTTTAGCAATTTCCAAAAGGTTATAAACCCTTACTTTTACAAAAGTATCGCGAAAGTCATCAAATACCTTATTGGATGCAGGATAATATTTTTTCAACCCAAAAATAAAGGATGGTTTAAAATATTTTAAACGGTCAAAAGCACTTTCATACATTAAAATAATGCTGGAAATAGGGTCTTTTTGATCTTGTAACAATTGCTCTAAAGTTTGGTTGTAATCATCAATTAAATATTGAATACATGAAGTTACCAAATTTTCTTTGCTCAAAAAATGTTTGTAAAGTGTTTTTTTGGAAATACCTAACAAAGCAGCAAGCTCATCCATAGTGAATCGCTTGCTGCCAAATTGAGTAAACTTCTCGGCTGCGAACGCAATTATTTGTTCTTTGCCAATCATAACAACACTAATTTTTTTATTTCCAGCCTCCACCAAGGGCTTCATATAAATTGACAATACTCAACAACTGGTTCAGTTTGTTATTTATCAAATTTAATTCTGCACTTAAAGCATTTTGTCTAGCAGTTAACAAGTCTAAATAGGTAGCATAGCCATTTACAAGTAATTCTTCAGAATTGGCTTCAGCTTGTCTTAAAGCTTCCACTTCGTTTTTCCTAAATTCAAATTTTTCGGTTTGTGCATCATAATCATACAAGGCATTGGATACCTCATTACCAGCCACTAACAATGACTTTTTAAAGCCTAACAAAGCTTGTTCTTGTTGAGCCAAAGCTACTTCGTGCTGTGTTTTGATGGCTCGCTTGTTAAAAATAGGTTGTGCCAAACCTCCAATGATATTTGCAAACAACGAATTAGCACTTAACAGTTCATCTAACTCAAGACTTTGAAAACCACCAGAAGCTGTAATAGTCAATGACGGATAAAAATTACTTCGCGCCACATTGGTCATTTCAAACGCATTGATTAAGGCATATTCCGAAGCCATAACATCTGGTCTGTTACGCAATAACGTTGCTGGAATTCCCAACTTGATTTCTGTTTCCAAACTTTGATTATCCAAAAGGGTTCTTTCAATGATTTGCGATGATCTACCAAGTAAAAGGTTTAAGGTATTTTCCGTTTTAAAAATGGCTACCTCAATATCTACCAATAAAGCCTTTGCATTGTTATATTGCGCGATGTTACCATCTACTGCCACTTGATTTGCCTGACCAGCTTCCTTGAGTGCTTGAATAGTTGTTACACTATTCTCCCTAGCAGTTATGGTTTGTTTGGTAACTTCCAGTTGGGCATCCAATGCTAGCAATTGATAATAAACAGTAGCGATACTAGAAACCAACTGCGTTTTTACTGCTTGGTGTGCAGCGACACTTTGCAAATAGCTAGCCTCACCTGCTCGCTTTGTACTAAGTATTTTTCCCCAAATATCTGCTTCCCAAGACAAGTTTCCAGTAAGTTCAAATTGTTCTATACTACCATTGAAAAAGGAACCGAACTGACTGTTTTTTGACAATTCCTGGTGCGTCATGGAAGCTTGCGCATTTATACTAGGCAAATAACCTGCTTTTCCTTGTTTCATATAAGCTTCGGCAGCTGCCATTTGTTGTATTGCCACACGAATGTCCAGATTGTTTTGCAGCCCTTCTTCAATATACTGTTTTAAGTATTGATCTGTGAACATGTCTTTCCAGGAAACATCTGCCATAGAAAGGCTATCCTGTGGCAAATTATCAGTACGGTACAAATGTTCTGTTTCTTCCAGTTCTGGACGCGAATATTCCTTCGCAACAAAACAACTTTGTAATGTGGTAGCCATAACCACCACAATTAAGGTTTTATTTATAATTGAATTCATATTTAAGCTTCTTTAGTTTCAACAACAGGTTTACTTGACACTTTTTCTTGCAACCATTGGAACAGGATGAACAAAATAGGAATCACAAACACCCCTAAAATAGTACCTATTAACATTCCTCCAGCAGCACCCGTACCGATAGAATTGTTTCCTTCGGCACCTACGCCTTTCGCTAACACCAACGGCATTAATCCTAAAATAAAGGCAAACGACGTCATTAAAATAGGTCGTAAACGAGCTTTGGCTCCGTGAATAGCGGCATCGACCAAACTTTCGCCGTGGCGACGTCGCTGTACAGCAAATTCTACAATAAGAATGGCGTTTTTAGCCAACAGCCCAACCAACATTATCAAGGCGATTTGGAAATAGATATTATTTTCCAAGCCCATCATTTTTGTTGAAAAGAAGGCTCCAAATACACCCAATGGTAATGAAAAAATTACAGCTAATGGTAACATATAACTTTCGTATTGTGCGGCTAATAAGAAATATACAAACACAATTACTAATAAGAAAATAACCATTGTTTGATTTCCTGCACTTACTTCTTCACGCGATAAACCAGAATACGCCACGTCATAATTACTTGGCAGGTTTTTAATTTCTTCCTGAACTATGGCAATGGCATCACCCGTACTAAATCCAGGGTTTGATGCACCACTAATTTTTGCCGAATTATAAAGGTTGAAACGCGTTACCGATTGTGGACCGTATACACGTTTTAAACTAACAAACTGTGTGATAGGAGCCATTTCTCCGCTACCCGTTTTTATGTACAATTCGTTTAAAGAATTCGTATCGGTTCTGTCTTCTGGTTGTGCTTGAACGTACACACGATATTGCTTACCGAAGCGCGCAAAATCGGCAGCATAAACACCTCCAATATAGCCTTGCAAAGTTGAAAAAATACTGCTTACTGAAACTCCATAACGTTTTGCCAATGGTACATCTATTTCTAATTCGTATTGCGGATATTTGGTATTAAAAGATGTCTGACCGTACTGAATGGTAGGATGCTTCATCAAATTACCAATAAACTGCTGTGTGGCTGCATCTAAGTCTTCAAAGCTTCCTCCAGACTTATCCATTAAATTCACTTCAAAACCACCTGAAAGTCCGAATCCAGGAATACTCGGCGGCGCAAAGAAAATAATATTGGCATCTGGAATAGTGGCTGCAATTCCAAAAAGTTTTCCAACAATGGCGTTTGATGACAAATCATCGGTTTCTCTTTCTCCCCAATCATCTAATTTCACGAAACCTAATCCGTAGTTGGTTCCTGCTCCACTAATTAAACTTCTACCGTTAATTACCGTTACACCTCTTACTCCTGGAATTTGACTTGCTTTTTCATACAGTTCTTCCATTACAACGTTAGTTCTATCCATTGATGCTCCTGCAGGTAGCTCTACATTCATAAATACAATACCACGGTCTTCGTTAGGCACAAATCCTGTTGGTGTTGTACTAGCAGCCCACCAAATACCAACTCCAGAAAGAACTAATAGCGCTCCTGTAATCCATTTGTTTTTGTATAAAAAAGCTAGTGATTTTCCGTAGCGCTCGGTTGTAGCGTTGAAACCAGCGTTGAATTTATCGTAAAATTTCTGCAAAAAGCTTTTGTTGCTATGTTCGTGGTCATCGTGACCTTTCAAAAACAAGGCACAAAGCGCTGGACTCAAGGTTAAAGCGTTAACGGCCGAAATTAAAATCGCCACAATCAGCGTCACCCCAAATTGCTCATAAAACACCCCTGTTGGTCCTTGAATAAACGTTACCGGAATAAACACGGCTGCCATTACCAAAGTAATCGAAATAATAGCTCCCGAAATTTCGTGCATCGCATCCAACGTAGCGGTTTTGGCACTTTTAGCGCCTTCGTCTATTTTAGCATGAACTGCTTCAACCACAACGATCGCATCATCAACCACAATACCAATGGCCAATACCAAAGCGAACAGAGTTAATAAGTTGATGGAATACCCGAAAATATTCAGGAAGAAAAACGTTCCCACAATAGCCACCGGAACAGCAATGGCCGGAATTAAAGTGGAACGGAAATCCTGAAGAAATATAAACACCACCAAGAACACCAAAAGGAACGCCTCAATTAAAGTATTACGTACTTTGTTCATTGATGCCGTTAAGAAATTATTGGTGTCGTAATTAATCGTGTACTCGATGCCCTCTGGAAAATCTTGTGACAAACGGTTTAATTCCGATTTAATATTTTCAATTATTTCTTGTGCGTTAGAGCCAGCTGTTTGATATATACCCATATTCACGCTGGGGTGACCTTCGGTAAATCCGTACGAATCGTATCCTTGGGCATCCAGTTCAATTTTCGCAACATCTTTTAATCGAAGATATTCGCCATTATCCAAAGCCTTAATAATGATGTCTTCGTATTGCTTTTCGGTTTTAAAACGTCCGCTATACTTTATATTATATGAAAATGCTTGTCCGTCGTTTTGTCCCAAAGAACCTGCTGAAGCCTCTAAACTCTGCTCTCTTAAAGCAGCGGTGACTTCGGAAGGCACTAAATTATAAGCGGCTAATTTTTCAGGTTTTAACCACACACGCATCGCATAATCCTGGTTGGAAAACACATTTACGTTACCCACACCATTCACCCTTTGCAAAGCAGGAATCACGTTGATTTTTAAATAATTTTGAACAAACGTAGCGTTGTAATCTTCATTTTCAGAATACACTGATAAGAACATCAGTGCCGATGTTTGCTGCTTTTGTGTAGTAACTCCTGTTTGAATTACTTCACTAGGCAGTAATGGATTTGCTCTTGCCACACGGTTTTGCACATTTACCGCAGCAATATCTGGATCCATTTCTTGCTCGAAATACACGGTAATATTTGCTGTACCATTATTGTCAGCAGAAGATGTCATATAAGTCATTCCCTCAACACCGTTAATCTGCTCTTCAATAGGAATAATAACACTCTCTAAAATAGTTTCGGCACTCGCCCCAGGGTAAGTTGCATTTACCTGAATGGTTGGCGGTGCAATATCTGGATACTGTTCAACAGGTAGTGCTGAATACCCTAAAATACCCAAAATGACGATTATAATGGAAATTACGGTTGATAAAACCGGCCTTTCTATAAATGTTTTTAACATAATTTATTGCTCTAAAATGTTATTGAAATAGTGGTTTTATAGGCTTTACAATACTATCGAAAGCCACTTTTTGTGGCTGTATTGGCATACCGTTTCTTAGCTTACCTATACCTTTTACTACGATTAAATCGCCTGCTTTTACTCCTGAATTTACAATGTAAAACAGGTCGGTTTTATCTTCAACAGTAATTAAAGTTGACGTTGCTGCATTGCCTTCACCTACAGTATAAACATAAGTTTGCCCCTGTTGCTCGTAAGTGGCCGATTGTGGCACGACTAAAGCATTTTCGTATGTATTTGGGATTTTTATGGTTCCGCTATTTCCGTTGGTCAACAACATATTTGGGTTATCGAAAACAGCTCTAAAGCTTACCGTTCCAGTATTGGCATCAATTTGTCCAGTTACGGTTTCAATGGTTCCTTTTTGTTCGTAGGTTTGTCCATTGGCCAATTGTAATTCCACTTTTGGGAAATTGGCAATTTTGTCTTGAAGTGTTTTGCCTTCAGTTTGTTGAAGGAAATCCAAATACTCGGTTTCGTTCATTGAAAAATAAGCGAACACTCTTTCAATACTAGCCACTGTAGTTAATGGCTTTGCACTAGTAGCACTTACCAAAGACCCTTCGCGATACGGAATCGCCCCAACAAAACCATCTACCGGACTCGTTACCGTGGCATAACCAATATTGGCCACCACACTATTGTACGTACTTTTTGCCTGTGCTAAATTGGCTTTAGCGGTTTCCAACTGCACTTCGCTGATAATGTTTTTTTCAACCAGAGGTTTTAATTTGTTTACCTCAACTTGAGCTACATTTACACGGGCTTTTGCAGCATTAGCATCCTGACTTAAGGATTGGGTTTCCAATTTAAAAAGTGCTTGTCCTTTTCTTACTTTTTGCCCTTCATCAACTAAAACTTTTTGAATATATCCAGAAACCTTGGCACGAACTTCACTGTTAATCGTTCCCTCAATAGTGGTTGGGTAAGTCGTGTAAGATCTTACGTTTTTCTGAGGAACTTCGGTTACCGTTAACGGTAAGGCTTGTTGCTGTGGTGCTTGTTGTTGTTCTTGCTTACAACTAGCAAACATAAGAGCAATCATACTAAGAATAGTAAAACTATATTTATTTAATTGTTTCATTTTATGAGTTGATTAGTGTTTATTATTTATTACAGTTTCTTTTAGTTTAATTATTGATGAAATAGCACCGTCCAAGAAACCTATAAAACTGTCGTGAAAACCAAGTTCAAATTTATTTTCTTCCTCTAAGGTTTTATTTGTCTCTTCTTTATAAGCTTTAATTTCTAAGTGCAGTTCTTTTTCATTTTTCCATTCTTCCACCATATTACTAATACCTTGAAGCATGGTATCGCGATTAATGATATAGTATTTTTTTCTATCGCCTGTTTTGGTAAAGTAGCTTATCTTTTTTAAATCTTGTAAATGACTTAAATGAGTGGATATGGTACTTTTACTGGCACATAAATCGTTTACCAAGTCCTCGAAGGTTGTGCCTAGTTTTCCCGTAAGGATTACATAGGACAAAATTCTGGCAGCCACTGGTGCTAAATGGTCTTTTTTTTCAAGATGAACCCCTAGTTTTTCAACTAAATCGGCTTTCTGTTTATTTAAATGGTCCATTTTTCAAAATTTTAATGGCGCAAAAATACGTTTAGTTCGGAACAAACCGAACCAAACGAAGTTAAAAAATTGTTAAATAAAAAAAGCCGATGGTTTATCGGCTTCTATCTTTTATTGAATTGCGCTTACAGAGCAGATTTAAACTGTTCCAGAAAGCGTACATCGTTTTCACTTAATAAACGAATATCGCCTATTTGATGCAAGAGCATGGCTATTCTATCTATTCCCATACCAAAAGCAAATCCAGAATATTCTTTAGAGTCTATGCCGCAATTTTCCAACACATTAGGATCTACCATGCCACATCCCATAATTTCCAACCATCCTGTTCCTTTGGTTATTTTATGGTCAATTTCTGTCTCCAAGCCCCAATATACATCTACTTCTGCACTTGGCTCCGTAAACGGGAAATAAGAAGGGCGTAAGCGTATTTTAGATTTCCCAAACATTTCTGTAGTAAAGTATTGCAAGGTTTGTTTAAGGTCTGCAAAACTTACATCTTTGTCAATATACAAGCCTTCTACTTGGTGAAAAAAACAATGCGAACGTGCCGAAATGGCCTCGTTTCTATACACTCTTCCTGGAGAAATGGTCCTAATAGGAGGTTTGTTGTTTTCCATATAACGCACTTGCACCGAACTGGTATGCGTACGCAATAAAATATCTGGATTGGTTTGAATAAAAAACGTGTCCTGCATGTCTCTTGCTGGATGGTATTCCGGCAAATTTAGCGCTGTAAAATTATGCCAATCGTCTTCAATTTCAGGGCCTTCACTGACATTAAACCCTATACGGGAAAAAATATCGATTATTTGATTTTTCACAATAGATATTGGATGTCTTGCTCCAATCTCGATAGGCTCTCCAGGACGGGATAAATCGCCATAAACACCTTTAATCTCTTCTTTACTTTCCAGTTCTTCTTTAAGGGAAGCAACTTTGTCCTCGGCTGTTTTTTTAAGGGTATTTATAACCTGACCAAATTCTTTTTTCTGATCGTTGGCTACATTTTTAAACTCCTTAAAGTAATCGTTAAGAAGTCCTTTTTTTCCTAAATATTTAATTCTGAAAGCCTCAACTTCTTCTTTCGATTTTGCTTGGAAAGCTTCAGCTTCAGCAATTAACTCTTTGATCTTATCTATCATGATATTTTTGAAAATGAGTGCAAATTTAGTGAATTATGATGAAACTTGTCTTTGAAGCGTGTATAAAACCGCTAATTATTCAATGTATTTACTTTCCATAAAGTAGCTTACAATGGCTTCTTTCATTAAAACACTTTGTTCTCCAGCTTTTAATGGAGGCAACTGTTCTTTTATGATATAATGAGGCCATCCATCTTCATCAAAATAATCAAATTCATAGTAACCATAAGGCTCCAGAAGCCTGCAAATGGCTATGTGCATAAGGTCCAATTTGTGATCTTTTTTGAATTTTTTATCAAATTGTCCCAGTTCCTGAACACCAATTAAGTAGATTATGGCGTCTAAATCCAAGGTGTCTCCATCTGCAAATTGCTTGGATAGCTTGTCGACTATAAGTTCCCAACGTTGTTTTAATTGTTCGTCTCTAGACATATTTATTTCCCACAAAAGTGGGTACTCTGTTTTTTAGTTTTTTATAGAAATGCAAAGTTAAGTTATATTTACAGAAATATTACTATTATGAGTGTTATTGATATTGTTTTATTGGGTTTTCTGCTTCTGGGTTTGATACGTGGTTTTTTAAAAGGGTTTTTTGTTGAAATTGCCTCACTTGTAGCTTTGGTTGCTGGTGTTTATGGCGCCATTCATTTTAGTGATTATGCCGCTTCTTTTTTTGAAGATAGTGTAGATTGGGATGAAAAATATGTAAACATTCTTGCCTTTACCATTACGTTTATAGTTATTGTTTTAGCAATTGCTTTGGCAGGAAAAGCCTTAACTAAATTGGCAGATTTTGCTGCGTTGGGCATCTTGAACAAACTTTTAGGCGCTTTGTTTGGTGGTCTGAAAATGGCACTTATTTTAAGTGTGCTCTTAAATGTTTTTGATAAATTGAACACGACCATGAGCTTTTGGGACGAAGCTCAAACAGAACAAACTGTGCTATACAAGCCTGTAAAATCTGTAGTGCCATTGCTATTTCCATTTATAATAAAATATGAAGAAACAGACCTTTTAAATATAGAGCCGAAAGAAGGCGTTTAAAAGAATTTTGAATTAAAAAAGCCACTTTTAAAGTGGCTTTTTTAATGGTTTAATCTAAGTGGTAAATTTCCATAATGTCTTTTAGGTATTTTTCAAAATCGATTTTTAAATCAATCAATTTTCCTGTGTGCACATCAAACACCCAACCATGAACTTTTAAACCTCTTTTTCTTATGGCTTTTTGAACAGCAGCTGTTTTAATTAAATTCACACACTGTTCTTTTACATTTAGTTCTACCAGTTTATCGTAACGCTCATCTTCGTTTTCAATGGCATTTAACTCGTTTCTATGGAGCCTGTATACATCACGAATGTTACGTAGCCAAGGGTTTAAAATTCCCAAATCGGCAGATTGCATGGCTGCTTTAACACCGCCACAAGCATAATGACCACATACAATAACATGTTTCACTTTTAGGTGGTCCACAGCATAATTGATTACAGACATGACATTAAGATCTATGCTTATTACCATGTTTGCAATGTTTCTGTGTACAAAAACCTCTCCAGGAGTTGCTCCCATAAGTTCTTCGGCAGTTACACGACTATCAGCGCAGCCAATATATAGCAATTCAGGGTTTTGTCCTTTTCCTAAAGCTTCAAAATAGTCTTTATCGGCTTGTAATTTATCTTGTATCCAAGATTTATTGTTTTCAAAAACTTTGTCTAAATTCATAATATTAATATTTATCTTTTACATTATTTTTTATCCAAGTGGTACAGTCCTTAAAAGTAAGAAATATATGGTCTGGATGTATTAAGTCTGGAATAATATCTATACGTTCCATTAAATATCTAGGTTGGTTTAACAAACCAACAAAAAGCACTGTAATGTTATTATTGTAAAGTTCCTGCAGCACATCTTCCATGGCGTACAGTCCAGATTGATCCATATACTGCATTCTCCCTAAACGTATTACCACAGTTGAGGCAGTTTTGGGAATTTGTGCAGCAAGACTTTGAAAATCGCTGGTGGAACCAAAAAACAAAGGCCCTTTTAAGTGCTTTATAAAAACTTCTTCTTTCAATTTCTCTGGAAAATTGGCTTCGTCTGTCCAAGCTTTTTCTTCTTTTAAGGTCTTAACATCTGATCTTTGTGCTGTTAAATCGCCTATTTTCTTCATAAATAAAAGCGAGGCAATAACCAATCCTATTCCTACAGCATATACCAAGTTCCAAAAGGTTGATAACAGTAGTACTATGACCATAATCAAAACTTCTGAACTTAATTTTAAAGGTCCCACTTTAATATCTTTTGGCATACTAGGAATGGATTTCAAGCCTTTGTAGTCCATAACACCAATTCCCACAGTAATCAATATTCCAGCTAAAACTGCAGCGGGAATACTGGAAGCCAGACCAGGCAAACCAGGTATTAATAAAATACATAACAGCAACAAACCTGCAATCATACCAGACAACTTGGTTTTTCCACCAGATTTAATGTTTACAACGGTTCTTATGGTTGCTCCTGCTCCAGGAATTCCACCAAAAATGGCTCCAATACTGTTACCTATACCTTGTCCTATCAATTCTTTATTTGGTTTGTGCTTTGTTTTGGTCATATTATCTGCCACCACACTAGTTAGCAAGGAATCAATAGCTCCCAAAAGAGCCAAGGTCAATGCTGTAAAGATATATGGTGTTATTATGCCAAAACTAAAATTGGTAATGATACTTAAATTTGGAACAGGCAATCCACTTGGAATTTCTTCAATAGGTCTATAATTTAAACCAAAAGCCATGGCAATGCCAGACATTACCACAAGTGCCACCAAGGTGCTAGGAATAGCTGTTGTAATGCGTTTAAAGCCATAGATAATAATGATGGTCCCTAAAGCCAATAAAACTTCCAGCCAATTGATATTCTGTATCGCTTTGGGCAAAACTTTAATAGCCCCTACAACACCGGAAGCCTCATTGGCAGCTAATGTCTTGGACTCTTTTAAAATATCTTCTTGACTTATATTCTTGGCCCTATCAATGGTTTCCTTAAAATCCTCCAAAACCAAGATCCCTTCACCTGCTTCTTCTTTTAAAATGTTTTGTAGGATAATCTCTTCGGCTTGAGGCTTAAATTGTTCCACAAAAACTTCATCGTCTTTGGGATAGTATCCTAAAGCTGGTAGTATTTGAGTGACAAGGATAATGACACCAATGGCTGTCATAAAACCAGAAACTACAGGATAAGGAATGTATTTAATGTATTTACCAAAGCCTAAGAAACCCAATCCTATTTGAAACAAACCTGCCAATAAAAATACGGTTAAAATAGCCGGCAATGCTTTGGTTACATCGCCATCATTAACAGCAAGTATTCCTGCTATTACCACCATACTTACGGCAGTCATTGGAGCCGTTGGACCAGAAATTTGTGTGTTGGTACCACCAAAAAGAGCTGCAAAAAAGCTTATAAAGATGGCTCCATATAGTCCTGCACTTGGGCCTAACCCAGACGAGACACCAAAGGCCAATGCTAGAGGAAGGGCTACAATACCAGCCGTTATACCTCCAAAGGCATCCCCTTTGAAATTTGAAAATAATTTTTTCATGTACAGATGTATTTTGTTTATGTTGATACCCTTAATGTGTATCAAACACTAATTATAATTGCACCTCTTGACTTGGGTACAATACTAACTTTAAAAAATTGTGAATGTTTGGTTTGAAGAGTTTGTTTTCAAACCATGCAATAAGGATTTATTGCTAAATAATACAATCTGGTGGTGGAGAATGTGTTTCCAGTGAAAGCTGGGAATAGTGATTTAAATAAAAATCGAATTGTTTCTTTTTTTGAAGTTCCAAAACAAGTAATTCTGAATTGTCATAATTAGGAAAAGCTATTTGCTTATGCTTGATTTCGTAGTTGTTGTTATTTTCTTCTTCGTTGATACCATAAAACATCGATATATCAAACGATTTGTCCATAACAGTAATCACAAAAGGAGCTGCTATAAACATGGTGAAAATAATGATAAAGCAAAGTGAAATAGTAGTTTTCTTCATCCAATTTTTTTAAAAATCAAGAACAAAGATACAATTCCATTTTTTTATTTTAGTTAAATAAACTTTAAAGTGCTTTTATATCCTGTTTTAGGATCCAACCTGTTTTCCCATCGGAAAGTTTGATTTTTTTCCAGTTGTTTACAGTGTCCAAAATTTGAACCTTGGTTCCTTCATGTAAAATAAAAGCTTCTGTGCTGCGTAAATTAGGCTCGCTTTTTACTTGACTTTCTTGCGCAAAAATAATGGCTGGTTGGTCTTTTTTATCCAAATTGAATTTATGAAAAGCAAATATCAAGGCTAGGCAAGTGAAACCTAAACTTAACATACTGCTTACAAAAGCGAGTCGCTTTTTAGTAGTGGAATAAGCAAAATAATAGGTTAGGAACAGAACTACAAAGATAGAAATAAAAGCAATTGCAAGTTTGGCCCAAGTATTAAAACCAAAGGTATTGGTTACTTTTTTAATGTAATTTGAAAGCCCAACCTCTGGAACAGAATCTATGGCATCAATGGTCATATTTCTTGCAAAAGCTGCATTGTTTTTTATCTCTTTATCGTTTGGCGCCAATTGTAAGGCTTTTTCGTAATAATAAATACTAGGAGCAATATGGTTTAGTTTATAATGTGCATTTGCCAAATTAAAATACAGTTCTGCAGAATGTTCCCCGTTTTCAAGAATATTTTCGTATTTAAGAATGGCTTGCTCATAATTTCCATCGTTATATAAGGCATTTCCCTGTTCAAACAAAGAGATGTTTTGAGCCGTTGTAATAAAGCTCAATAAAAACACAAGTATGTAAACTAACTTCTTCATTTAATTTGTTTGTCTATTGCAGAAATGGTTTTTGCTGCTTTATCGTAATCTTGTTGCATTTCCACATGAGTGATTGGTGTGTACCTAGCCAATTCGCAATTTTTTAATATTGCTATAAAACTAGTTACAACTTGACTGTCCACTTGTTTGGTTAGCAATAAATCTTGAATTTTTTCTTTGGTAAATTCACTGGTTTCAATATGCAGTTTGGCTTTTAAATAATTATGTAATGCTTTTTCCAAGGCCACATAAAAAGCTTCTTTATTGCCTAATGCTTTTTTAGCTTCACCTAGATAGCGTTTGGCCAGTTTATCGGCTTTTCTAATTTTATTTCCAGTAATATCTGCATCGCGTTCCTGTTTCTTTTTTCTAATAACTATGGCCAAAGGAATGGCTAAAAGTGGCAGCAGTAACCCTGTCCAGAAACCCGTAGACTTAAAAAAGTTGTTTGGTGTTATGCTTGTTAACTCTGTGCTTGTTTTAATAAAAGCAAATTGCTGGTTGTTTACCACAACAGGTTGTTTTCCATTATTTGCTGAAGCAATATTGTTGTCTGAAGCTGTAGTGTTTGTTGGACCATCTAGTACATTAATAACAATTTCGCCAGAAGAAATACGTTTATAGGATTCTGTTTTTACATCAAAATACGAAAAGCTAATACTAGGAATTGGGTATTTTCCTTTATATTGAGGTACAATGGTGTAACTATCTGATATGCTTCCTTGCATACCATTTAAATTGGTCACCACATTTTCTGAATGTTCTGGTTCGTAAACTTCCAAGGAACTTGGCAATGATAATTTAGGGAGTTCGAATAGTTTTAAATTTCCATTTCCTTTAACTTCTACACGAGCTTGCAAAGATTCTGAAGCGTTTAGCTCAGATTTGGATGTAATGACATTGAATTCAAAATCTCCAACAGCTCCTGTAAAATCGGTTGGCTTTCCTTCTACAGGTAACGGTTTTACTTGAATTGTCCTACTGCCAGCTGAGATGGTTTTATGCACTTGTGTCATCAATCTACCTCCAAAAATATCCCTTCTGTTTGTTGGTATTTCTATAGTTACATCCAAACTTAAAGGTTCTATTTCAAGTTTTCCGGTTTTTTGAGGGTATAACACAGTTTTACGCAATACCACATATCTATAATCTTCGCCTTTATAAGTGCCATTTAAAACTTTAAGGTTTTTTATATCAATATTCTGGCTCCAAAAATCGTTATATCTTGGGTTGTCTATTTCACGCCAATTGCTCACTCCTGTGTCTGGAGACACATAAAGTTTGTAAACCACGGTTATGGCTTCATTTAAATAAGGGTTTCCGTTGGATACCTCAGCCACCAAATGTATGTTATTGGAAGCAATGGTTTCTGGGTTATTGTCGTCGTTAGGTCTGTCAACGGCAGCAGTAACCACAATGGTTTGAGGGGTTGTTTTATATATTTCACCATCAATTTCTATGGTTGCCTGTTTAATGGTGATAGAGCCTCGTTGTTTTGGTGATAAAAAATAACTGTATGTTTTTTTATAAGACCGTTTTCCATTCATCCAGGACGTGCTCACTGCCTGGTTGGGTCCTCCAACAATATTAAATCCCACAAAATCTGGCGGATTGAAATTATCGCCATCTTTGTTCATCTCAAAATCTACACGCAACCTTTCGTTAATACCAAGTTTTTTCTTGCTTACTTTAGCTTCAAAAGTTACTTGAGCAGTAGCAATACTTGTACTTAATACAATGAGCAATAATGATATGTGTTTTATTATTTTCATAGGTTCATTGTCCTTTGGACGTCTTTCCCAAGAGGAAAGAGAAATCTTTATAAATTGTTTACCAATCTTTTTCTGTTTGAACTTTTACCCCTTTTTGCTTTTCAGCATTTATTTTTTCCTGTACTTTTTGTTCTTGATTGTTCATGGCTTCCAACAAGTTTTTTACTTGTTGAGGTGATAATTGTCCTGGCTGAGGTTGAGGTGGTTGTTGGTCCTTTTTCTGGTCGTCTCCCTTACCTTGATCCTTTTTATCTTCTTTAGGTTTGCCTTGATCGTCTTTTTGGTCGTCGCCATCTTTTTTATCTTGATCGCCTTGGTCTTGGTTATCGTCTTTATTTTCGCCTTCGTCTTGTTTGTCTTGATCGTCTTTTTGCTCGTCCTGGTTTTGATCTTGATTTTGGTCCTGATTCTGATCTTGGTTTTGATCTTTGTTTTGGTCGTCTTTATTATCGTCTTGCTGTTCGTCTTTTTGGTCTTCGGCACATTTCTTTGCTAAAGCCAGATTGTAACGTGTTTCATTGTCTGAAGGGTTGTTTCTAAGGGCATTTTTGTAGGCATCCACTGCTTCCTGACACTTGTTTTCTTTCATTAATATGTTGCCAATATTATGAAAAGCTTTGTGTTTTTCTTTTTTTGAAGTAGCGTTTTTTGTTGCTTGTTGCAAACGGTATAAAGCTTCGTTATAGCTTCCTTCTTGATAATAGGAAGTCCCTAGATTATAAGCTCCAGCAACCGAAGTGGCTTGCTGTGAAAGTGCCTTACGATAAGCCATTTCTGCTGAAACAAAATCGTTGTTTACTGCTTTTTCGTTCCCTTCGTACACAAAATTATTGGCTTTTTTCAAGGCCATCAACTCTTGTTTCTCTTGGTCTTTTTCTTGAGAAAATCCAGAAATACTAATTAGTGCAAATATGTAAAATAGTAGCTTTTTCATTCTTATTCTTATCGTCTTTCATTTTGCTTTTTTGCAACCTCTAATATATAAAACTGTTGTATTGCTGATAGTTAAAGCTTTTATAAAATTTCAATTTGGTTAAGCTTGCAGGACATTGAAGCTTGAGACTATAAGTTTTCGTTAAACAGATTCAATTTTTTTAACCAAGCTGTTTTTCTGTCCAATAAAAAAATGTCCAAAAACAAAAAAGCTATGGCAAAGGCCAAGAACCATTGAAATTGATCTTTAAAATCGGCAAACTGTTTGGCTTCAAATTCCTTCTTGTCCATTTTATTTAATATATCCCTTATGTTTTCTACCACTTCGTTGGTGTTCTTGCCATTTAAATAAGCGCCATTGGCTTCGTTGGCAATGGTTTTAAGGGTTTCTTCGTTTAGACGAGTGATAACGGTTTCGCCATTGGAATCTTTTTTGTAGTTTAAAACAATGCCATTTCGTTTGATGGGAATGGGACCTCCTTTGGCGTCTCCAACACCTATGGTAAAAATCCTGATGCCTTCTTCGCTAGCTTCTTCCGCTACTTTTGCTGCATCTTCACTATGGTCTTCTCCATCTGAAATAATTATTAAAACCCGATTGGTTTGCTCATCGTCGTCGTAATAGGTTTTGGCCAATTCAATGGCTTCATTTATGGCTGTTCCTTGAGAAGACAGCATGTCTGTATTCATGTTTTGCAGGAACATTTTTGCTGAAGCATAATCTGTAGTGATTGGTAATTGAGGAAAGGCTTTTCCTGCGTATGCAATAATTCCCACACGATCGCTAGCTAGGTTATTGATAATTTGTGTTACCAATTGTTTGGCTTTTTCCAATCTGTTTGGTGCTATATCTTCTGCCAACATACTTTTGGAAACATCCACTGCAAAAACAATATCCACTCCTTCTCGTTTAACCGTTTCCAGCTTGGTACCTATTTTTGGGTTTACCAAAGCAATGGACAAAGACGCTATGGCCAAGCAAATAACAGTAAGTTTTAAAATACTTTTAAACAGCGATTGGTTTGGGCTTAATCTCTTTAATAGTTTTTTATTGGCAAACTTTTTTTGAGCATGGCGTTTCCATATTTGAAGCACCAAAAAGAATAGGATTATTACTGGAATAACCGCTAATACCCAAAACCATATTTTTTCTTCTAATTGATACATTTTCTATTGTTAAGTGTTCAAAGTTTTAAGTTTACACAAAACTCCTAAATATTGTAAATCTCAATAATAACTCCAAAAGCAATAACATGCCTGCCAAAAGCACCAATGGTCTGTATTTTTCTTCGTAGTTATAGTATTTAAATTCTTCAATCTCTGTTTTTTCCAACTTGTTTATTTCGTCGTAAATTTCGGCAAGCTTCTCATTGTCTGTTGCTCTAAAATATTTACCTCCTGTTACTTTGGCTATCTCTTTAAGCAGTTCTTCATCAATTTCAACTTGTGCACGACCATATTGAAAATTCCCATTAGGCAAAATAGCCATTGGCGTTAAAGCCATTCCATTTGTACCCAAACCAATGGTATAGGTTTTAATACCATATTCCACAGCCAATTCGCTAGCTATTTTAGGATCTATAAAACCGGAGTTGTTAACGCCATCTGTTAATAGGATAATTATTTTGCTTTTGGCCTTGCTATCTTTTAAACGGTTTACCGAAGTTGCCAGACCCATGCCAATTGCTGTTCCTCCTTCAATAATGGTATTGTATTTTATGCTTTCCAGAGAGCGCAATACTATGGCTTTGTCGCTGGTAATTGGTGTTTTTGTATAGCTTTCACCTGCATATTCAACCAAACCAATTCTATCGTTTGGTCTTTCTTTTATAAACTCGGCAGCCACTTCTTTTAATGCTTCCAGCCTGTTTGGCCTTAAGTCCTTGGCCAACATACTTGCCGAAACGTCTATGGCCATGACAATATCTATCCCTCGAGTGGTTTTGGTTTTTGTTGAGACATCTACCGTTCTTGGTCTTGCCAAAGCTGTAATCAATAACGCCAACACCAATAATCTTAATACAAAAAGGACATGTTTTAATTTTGGTAAAAAGGAATTTCCTGTTTTAAAACCTTTTAAGCTGGATATTTTAAGTTCGGCTGTTTGTTTATTGAACTTAAAAACATACCATAAAATGGCTATTGGAAGCAATAAAAACAACCAGAAAAACTCTTTATTTAAAAATTCAATCCCTTCAAACATTATTGTGTTGCTTTTTTAAGTTCTATGGAGTTTATAATTCGTTCTGAAATTTGTTCGGCATACCTATCAGCATCTGCCCAAGTGATTAAAATTTGCTGCAAAACATCTTTATTGTCTGAAACAAATTGAAGTAGCACATAATGTCCATCCTTGAAATCGTTTGAGTTTAATTCAGGGATTTTTAAGGTTCCAAAGGTTTTAAGGCCTTCGGCGCCATTGGGAGTGACAAATTTTTCCTGTTTTACAAAAATATCTGTAACGCCTTGTTTTTCTAAATCGTTAATACTTTTGGCAGCTACTTGGGTTAAATCCACTTCTTTCTTCTCTGGATCTTGACCTTGATTTTGAAAGGTAGTGGTGCTCAGGTTTATATATAAGTCCTCTTGCAAAGTACCATACTTAAAACTAGTAATGTTAAGTTTTGCTTTAATATCCTGAGGTGTTGGAGGATTGTCCCTTTTTAAAACTTCTGGTGTAGATATATCAATTGGTGGCACGCCATATTCGCTTCTAACCCATTGTCCTTCCAACAGTTCTTTAGTATCATGACCCAGAAGCGTATCGGTAACATACCCAAATCCATATTTTATTCCAAACCCTACATATACTGCAACAAGCAGCATTACAGCAGCCAAACTGGTAAACACTATCTTTCTTTGTTTCTTTTTTCTTGCTTGTGCCTCTTTGTATTGTTGGTCCAGTAATTTTTCTTCTTCTGTTGGTTCTGGAAGCACTTCTTTTACATGATCTATTTCCAAATCTATGGTGTTTCGGTCCAGTTTTGCCAATTCTATATCTGGAGCAGATTTAGCGAATTTTACCAAATCGGCACGCTTGAAAATGCTTTCTAGGTTTTTAAGGGTTTCTTTACTTAAATCTATTTGGTTGCCTTCTTTAAGTAAATTCAACCTGGAAATAAGTTCATCTGTTGTGCTTTCCAAAGCTCTATCGTAAACCTTTTCGTCTATATATCTTCTAATGGCAAGGGTTAATTCTGAATAGTATTCCTTTAATTCCGAATTTTCCAAATAACCACTTTCGTCCAATTTTTTTAAGGCCAATTTAGCTCTTTCATAAGGTGGCAACAAAGCTATCTCCTCTGCTTCGGTCAATGGTTTTTTTCGCCATATAAACCAATATAAAAAAGCAGCCACAACAGCTACAAATACAAGGATAATAAGCAAGGTCTTCCACCAATCGCTTGCACTTTTTTCAACGTCCATTAAAGGTTTAATTTCGTACAAACCTTGTTTGGTGGTATCTACCTCAATGGTGTTTACAACTACTTTAAGGGAATCTGTAAAATAGGATTTGTTTCCTATAAGGATTTTTTGCTTTGGAATGGTGTAAGTACCAGAATCGAATTGGGTTAAACCATATTTTTTTATGAGAAGCCATTTGGCGTCCTTTTTGGTGGTATCCACTTTGTAAGACTCTATAACTTCCAAAGGCATGAAGGTTTGTCCTTCAGGAAAAACCACCAAATTTGTTGAGTCTGTTTCCACTTCCACCTTAAAGGTAATTTGCTCACCTATTTTAATGGATGTGGAATCTATGGATGAGGAAATTTCCTGTGAAAAAGTTAGGGATGAAAACAAAACAAAAAACATGGAAAATAGACTCCACGACTTAATTAGGCTGGAACTGAAATATGTTTTAACTTTGGTATGATTAATCTTATATTTCATTTTATTTTTTATCTTGTTTAGCACGTTCACTGCACTTAGTGTGTCATGCCATACCTGACATTTTTTTTTACTAATTTCTTCTTTTAAAATATCCCAATAACTTTTTTACGTAGCTTTCGTCCACACGACAATCTAAAGAACCTGCTCCAGATTTAGCAAAACTGTCTTTGAAATAGGCCACTTTATCATGGTAAAATTTACTGTAATTTCTTCTTACGGTTTTGGATGCCGTGTTCACCAACATATACTCTCCTGTTTCGGCATCTTGCATTTGTACCATACCTAAATTTGGTATGGATTCTTCACTTTTATCATAGATTCTAATACCTGTAACATCGTGCTTTCCAGAGGTTATTTTTAAGGTTTGTTTATAATCGTCTGCTATAAAATCGCTTAAAAGAAACACTATGGCCTTTTTCTTCATTACATTGGACAAAAACTTTAAGGCTTCGGTAATATTGGTTTGTTTGCTTTTAGGGTGAAACTCTATAAGTTCCCGAATGATACGAAGTACATGTGAACGTCCTTTTTTAGGTGG
The DNA here is from genome assembly GCF_963971605.1 of uncultured Xanthomarina sp. Lineage (NCBI taxonomy): Bacteria > Pseudomonadati > Bacteroidota > Flavobacteriia > Flavobacteriales > Flavobacteriaceae > Xanthomarina > uncultured Xanthomarina sp. The sequence goes on along the minus strand of NZ_CAXATZ010000011.1, from coordinate 41,282 downwards.
AATGTATAATTCGATAGTATCTGAAAAGAGTATCAATCCAATCTTGTCGTTGTTTTGAGTGGCTGAAAACGCCAAGGTTGCAGCAATTTCAGTAACAATTTCATTTTTAAATTGTTCTTCGGTACCAAACAACTCAGACCCTGAAACATCCACCATAAGCATCATGGTCAATTCGCGCTCTTCCTCAAAGACTTTTATATGAGGTTCGTTGTAACGTGCTGTTACGTTCCAGTCAATGTTTCTTACGTCGTCTCCATATTGATACTGCCTAACTTCAGAAAAAGTCATCCCACGACCTTTGAAGGTGGAATGGTATTCCCCTCCAAAAATATGATCAGACAAACGACGTGTCTTGATCTCGATTTTTCGTACTTTTTTTAGTAGTTCTTTAGTATCCATGATTTAGATTCAAGATTAAATATTTAAAATTCAAAGTAACAAAACCCTGAATTTAGAATTTGAAACTTTGAACTATTAAGGTACTTCAATCTCGTTTACAATTTTGTTGATAATATCCACAGAAGTGATGTTTTCTGCTTCGGCTTCGTAGGTTATCCCTATTCTATGACGCAATACATCGTAAACAACAGCTCTAACGTCTTCAGGGATTACATAACCACGTCTTTTAATAAACGCGTAACATTTTGCTGCTGTTGCCAGGTTGATACTTCCACGTGGAGATGCTCCAAAAGAAATCAATGGTTTTAAATCGGCAAGTTTGTATTTTTCTGGATAACGTGTTGCAAACACAATGTCCAAGATATATTTTTCTATTTTCTCGTCCATGTACACATCACGAACAGCTTTTTGGGCGTTTAAAATTTGCTGCACGGAAATCACCGGATTTACTTTTTCGAAAGCGCCTTTTAAATTGGCTCTAATAATTAACTGTTCTTCGTCCATCTTTGGATAGTCTATAACTGTTTTTAGCATAAAACGATCCACTTGAGCTTCTGGTAACGGATAGGTTCCTTCTTGCTCTACAGGGTTTTGGGTTGCCATTACCAAAAATGGCTTGTCCAACACAAAGGTTTCGTCTCCAATGGTTACCTGTTTTTCCTGCATGGCTTCCAGTAAAGCCGATTGTACTTTTGCAGGTGCCCTGTTAATCTCATCAGCCAACACAAAATTTGCGAAAATGGGTCCTTTTTTAATGGAGAAATCATTTTGCTTCATGTTATAAATCAATGTCCCAACCACATCTGCAGGTAATAAATCTGGGGTAAACTGAATTCTGCTAAAGCTACCATCCACAGCTTGTGCAAGCGTGTTAATAGCGAGTGTTTTTGCAAGTCCTGGAACACCTTCCAACAAAATATGTCCTTGACCAAGCAAACCAATAAGCAACCTTTCTACCATGTGCTTCTGACCCACAATAACTTTGTTCATTTCCAAAATAAGTAAATCAACAAAAGCGCTTTCCTTTTCAATCTTCTCGTTAATTGTCTTAATATCAATTGTACTTGTATCTTCCATCATTTTTTTAACTTTTTATAGGCTCGAATATAGCATCCTTAATTGAGCCATGCAAATTGTTAAAATTTTCGCTGTCTTGCTGTTAATAATTGGTTAAAAATTAAAGAGCAGCACTGTTAGTGCTGCTCTTTAACATATATTTTAATAAAACTTTCAGTTACTCCAAAGTAATGTCTCCTAAATCTAAAGTTGCATCTTGAACAACTTCAACATCTATAAACTCTGTACTGGATAAGCCAGAAACTGGATCTGGAGTAATTATTACTGTATAAACACCTACTGGAATATTTTCTAAAAGAAACACACCAGTGTTTACATCGCTTTCGGCTGTAATTATGTTTCCTTCCACATCAACAGAAGCTGTAGCAGTAACACCAGTATTTAAAATAGTACCTGTAATTGCTCCAACTTCAGGCAATAGTTCTAATTCAACCAGACCCATATCTGTAATTTGACCATTTACAACAGTTATATTATCCACGGTTACTATTGCATATCCAGAATTTGGATCAGGAGTAAAAGTTACCTCATATGTGCCTTCTGGAATACCACCAAGTAAAAAATTACCATTGGCATCAGCATAAGCAGAAACAACTTCTCCGTTTATGTCAACAGATGCCATAACTTGAAAATTTGATGGATTTACCATGCCCTGAATGCTTCCTGAGGTATATTGAGTACTTGCCCTAATTACTGGTTTTAAGTTTATATTTCCAGAATTACCAGCTACTACAATAGACTCATCAACATCAAAGTCTAAAAGAATATCATAAGTAAAACCTGGTGATAATTGCTCATTAATGTTAATTTTTAGTCCAGATTGTTGCGCACTTGGGGTATTTAATGGAAAAGTTTCCCCATCAATAACTATGGTGTTATCTTCTCCTAAAACCAATCTTATTTGATTTAAGGTGCCAGAAGGGACTTCATAACCATCTGCAAGCAACACACTCACTCCACCTGTTAACTCCAACAAGTCATAAACACCTGTGTTAATGGCTTCTAGACTTACCCATCCGCTTTCATCATCGCTAGCATCATTAACCTTTACCATAACATCAACAATATCAACAAATACATGGTCGTAATCTCCTGGTTCATCTACTAATTTTACAGATAAATAGGATGTTCCATCTATTGCAGTAGTATTATCATCGTTGTCACTACAATTAAATAATGTAATTGCCAATATTGATAAAATAAAAATTTTAAATTGCTTTAATGTTTTCATAAATAAGTTTTTTATTAGGTTCATTTAATATACGATTATGTCTGTAGAAATTGATTATTCTTTAAAACCAAACGCTTGTTATCGTGATTAAACAATCCTTACTTTTAATTAATAATTATTATTAAAAACCTGTTAAACAGCATTTTAACTGTTTTGTTTTTAAAATCACTAAAATTTTGTTAAATCTTTTAATTGCTTAAAAATAACCCGTCCACCAAATATTTTATGCTATCAATAAGATATTATTTAATCACGAATTGATATTTTTATAGTATAATTAAAAATCATGAGAAAAATTGCCTTAATAACAGGAGCCACCAGTGGTATTGGTCGTGCAACAGCTTATGAATTTGCCAAACATGGCATGCATCTTATTTTGTGTGGAAGACGACAAGAACGTTTGAAATCCATACAAGCAGCTTTAAAAAAACAGACCGAAGTACATATTTTAAATTTTGATGTTAGGAACAAAGAAGAAACACTAAAAGCCATTGCATCCTTGCCTGAAGCCTTTAAAAACATTGACGTTTTGGTTAACAATGCCGGAAATGCCCATGGGCTGGACGCCATTCAAGCAGGCAATCTGGAGGATTGGGATGCCATGATGGACATAAATGTAAAAGGGTTGCTGTATGTTAGCAAAGCTGTGATTCCACAAATGACAGAACGAAAGACCGGACATATTATCAATATTGGTTCTTCGGCAGGAAAAGAGGTATATCCCAAAGGAAACGTGTATTGTGCCAGCAAACATGCTGTGTTGGCCATTACCGAAGGTATGCGAATAGATTTAAACGATTTTGGCATTAAGGTAAGCGCCATAAACCCGGGATTGGTGGAAACAGAATTTTCCAAGGTTCGTTTTAAGGGAAATGCCATTGCAGACAATGTATATAAAGGCTATAAAGCCTTGCAACCCGAAGATGTTGCCGAAATTATATATTTTACCATAAGCAGACCTGCCCATGTTAATATTGCCGATTTGTTGGTGTTCCCAACGGCCCAAGCTTCGTCTACAATTGTAAAGAAAGAGTTATAAATAAAAATGCCACTTTCGTGGTAAATGAACATGATCAACAAACGCTTACTTATTAAAAACCTATTGGCTCATAATGATGAGAATAGCTTTTACGATAAAAAGCGCATGATTGATATTAGCCAAAAAGAAGGAAAGGCTAAATTTTTAAAGCATGTCTGTGCCCTTTCAAATAGCAATCCAAAAAACAATTCTTACATAGTTATTGGTGTTGAAGATGAGGACAACCAAATAGTAGGTGTCGATTTTTTTGATGACAGCAAAATTCAAAACCTTATCAATGCCTATTTAACAAATCCTCCTATCGTTCAATATGAAAACATTCCGTTTCCTCATTTACCAGACGATAAAGTGGTTGGTTTAGTGACCATAAGGTCCATAGATAAAATTACTTCCTTAAGGAAAAATATCTGGAAGTATTATGGTGGTTCTGTTTTTTTTAGGGATGGCAGCATGAGCATGCCCAAAGTCTTTGATATAGAAATTAAGGATGTAAACTCTGGTATTGTAACTGCCATTGAAAATCATTCTCAAAACAACATTGAACATACCCTTGATGGTGTTTTCGATTTTTTAAAAAGCAGACAAGATTACAACCCGAAATACAAAGTATTTAAAGAATATTTTGTGTTATGCTGGTCTGGACAAAAAAAACAGGTAAAAGACGAAACCTTTTACTCCCGAGTTGATATTAAACTTATAAACGAACAAGTGCGTTTGTTTTACTCTACCTTGGATGAAGTTTCCATTTCTTATGATGAAGATAGCTTTAAAATAATTGAATATGTTAATTTAGGGCTACAAAACTCCTATAAATATTACCCTTTGGAGGAAACGGTTATTCAATTTTCTGATAACGTTAGTTATAACATTGAAACCACTTTACTTTTTGAAGCACCTCAATACGATAAGAAAGTGCTGCATCATATTTACAATGCCAATAATGCCATATTGGATAAATTAAAAAAAGGGATGTCTTTAAATAAAAACGAAGTCCAAGATTTAAAAAACCTTCCTGCCACCTACTTGATTTGTTATTTGAACTTGTTTCACGAAGCCATAGACAAACTTCATGAAGCGAAGCCTTTTTTAAAATCTTTTAACAAAGAAACCTACCTGCTTTACAAAGAAGCCGTTAGGATATTAAGAAAAGTAAAATACAGCTAAAGTTAAGTATGCCAAAATTACAACCAATTATACAATAGTTCTTACCAACTATAAAATAGTTAGCACTCTAGAGATGGTTTTTTAATATTTTTGAATGCTATTAATCAATTACCATATCAACCTTGTTTAAACAGTTTCATACTGCTTTAATCAAGGTTTTTTTTATATAAAATCCAGTTGCTTATAATTCTTGAACAATACTGCTTCATGGTTTACATCCAACCATTTATTTAAAACAGTTGCATATATAGTCCTAAAGTCTATTTCAAATTTAAGATCACCATTGTCGTCCAAATCGCTTAAACTTGCTAGATTGTTATAGATTCCTGGTTTTTTTAAATTTCCTCCAATAACAAACAGCGCATTGGCAGAACCATGATCTGTTCCATGACCAGAATTTTGTTTGACACGTCTCCCAAATTCAGAAAAAGTTAAAATCAAAGTGTCATTAAAGGTATCTTTAGATTGCAGGTCTTTTACAAAAGCATGGATGCCTTCAGCATATGCTTTTAAAAGTCTTTTATGTGTGTTTTCTTGATGCACATGTGTATCAAAACCGTTTAAAGACCCATAATATACTCTTGTTTTTAATCCTGAATTAATAAACTGCGCTGTGGTTTTTAACTGCTTGGAAAAAGAATTATTAGGATAGTTTACAGAAGTAGAAACCGTTTTACTGGTTTCGTAAATGTACTTGGCAGAAGACTCTGCATCTATCATGGTTTTGTATAAATACCCTAAATTATGTTCGCTTAAATGCGCTTCTTCTTGATGGCTTGCAATATTCTTTAAATAAGGATCCTGTGTCATTTTGTAAAATGTATGGGCATTTTGTACTGCCAAGCCATTTTGGGTTTCTCCTTTTAGAGCCAAAGACAAACTATGGTCTAACTCCAAAGCTGTATAAGGTGCTGTACCAAATTGGTCTACATATCTGCCTATCCAACCACTTTGCAAGTACTGATTGGAACTACTGGCTGTTTGCCAAATATCTGTTGCCCTAAAATGGGACCTGTTGGGGTTTGGGTAACCTACATTGTTAATAATGGACACAAAACCTTTGTCATAGAGTTTTTTAAGAGGCAACAGGCTTTTATGCATGCCCAAATCGTTATCCAAAGCCATGACGTCTTCCTTCTTTAAGGCAAGCGTTGGTCTAGCCCTATAATACTCATCATTTCTAAAAGGAACAATGGTGTTCAAGCCATCATTACCTCCAGAAAGCTGTAGAATAACCAAACGTTTATAGCCTGTTTCTGCAGTAATATAACTACTGAAGGCTTTAACAAAGCTTGGCACAAAAAACAAGCTACTTGCCAAAGAGGAATGCTTTATAAATTTTCTTCTATCCATAATTAACACATTTGATACTCTGGCAAAGACATTAGTTGTACGCAATAATCTTGCTTATTATTGATTCTTAAAGTTTCCAAATAATTTAACGTGCCCTTATTTATAGGACATTGCAACAGGTATTGTGCCAAATCCTTAGTTGAAACCTGTTGATAGTTGGAATTAAAAACACGCCAATTTGAAGTGGTTTTAAAAAAGTTATTTGCTACCTTTTCTTTGGTGTATGTTTGAAAAGAATCGTAAAACTCACCTTTTTTGTTATTGGCAATTGTTGCATTGGAGAGCAACATGGATGGTAGTTTCAATCGCAGCATCAAGGTATTGCTGTCTATCCAACTTTTCCCTCCTTTCCAACCTGCCACATTTGGAGGGAAAAATAATATTTGACCTAACATTCTTTCTACTGCAACCAGCTGTTTGGTATCCTTAAAAGATAAGGGAATGGTATTGGAAATTCCAGCAATCAACTCGATAGGGGATTTTATTTTATTGCCAATATGCTTTGGATTGTAAAACCAATCCTGAGCGAACATATACCTCAATACCGTTTCAATATTGTAGTCTGGATAGAATACTTGGGTCATTTCCTTAAGGTGTTCCTTATTTAAGGCATCATTAACAAAATACCGATACAGTTTTTTACAAATAAATTCTGCACAGGCCTCTTGTTCTAAAATAATATCTATGATGTCGTCTCCTTCATAGCGTCCTGCCTTTCCAAAAACATACTTAAATTGGGTGTTGTGATGGTTTTCGTTAAATACAAAATGGCCTTCAAAATCGTGATTATAACCTGTAAAAGCTTTGGCTGCTTCTTTAATATCCTCTTCAGTATAGTTCCCAACACCAAGAGTGAATAGTTCCATTAATTCCCTAGCAAAATTCTCGTTGGGTTTGTCATTTCTATTTTGTTTTAAATCTAAATATTCAATCATTGCAGGTTCCCTGGATATGGCTTTTACCAACTCTTTAAAACTGCCCAAAGCATGTTCACGGATGGTATTATGAAATTTTTGGACATACAGGATCATTCCATTCTGACATGCAAAATGGTTGCTCCAGAACAAAGTCATTTTTTCTTGTAAAACACTATGGGAGTTTAAGACTCTTTCAACCCATGCATGGTTTAATTCCTTAATCTTATTCCTGCTTTTTTCAATGTATTCCCGTTGTATTTTATCTGTTTTTTTAAACTGTTCTTGGGTAAGCGTGTCAAATTCATGGGTGTCAATCTTTAAAGGAAGAGTGTTTTGCGACTCATAAAACAACATATCTATAATATCTTCCCTACTTTTTGTTGAAAGAAATTCCAGCTCCTTTGGGTTAATACCAAATCCTGCCCTCCAATATAAATGTTTCATTTCCTTCTGTTCCATAAGTGGCTGTTCAAAAAATATTCACTCTTTAAAGTATATACGCAAAAACCTTTCCAAATAGTTTATAAAAAAAAAGCCACTATAAAAGTGGCTTTCCTTCTGTGGGTTAATATTTATTTTTTTATGAATTTTCTATTGATACTTTTGCCTTTTTCTTCCAATCTTAACACATAAAACCCACTTTGAAGCATGGAAACATCCAGCGTGTTGTTAAACAATTTAGAACTGAAAATTTTCTTTCCATTCACATCAAAAACAGTAGCCACTTTGTTTGAAATATCTACTGAAGATGTAAAGTTTAAAACATGCTGGGTTGGATTAGGATACATTACTAAATCTGAAAGTGTTTCGTCCTGAATGCTTAAAGACTGGCCTTCAACAATGGTATGTAATGTGTTGATGGAAGGGTTGAGAATATTATCGACCACACCTGATGGCCAATAAATTACCATGTTGTTGATAACTGTATCTGTACCTAGCCCAAAGTGTACGTTTAGGGAACTCATAAACTCAAAACCTTCTCCACTTCTTACATCTCTAATTTGTGTGCCAGAATCTGTGTGGATTTCTATTCTTGCCCCAATACCATTGTAATTACTTTGTACGCCTTGGGTACGAATCATGATGTAATTATTTCCATTGCCTCCATTGTTTTTGTATAAGTTGCCATTAAAAACATCCAAAAAGCCATCGCCATCCACATCTCCAATGGCTCCACTTGGTGGCATATCGGTTGTGACCACTGTAAACGAATTATCGCCATTGTTAAGGAGTATTCTGCCATTGGATAAAATATCCACATAACCATCGTTGTTAAAATCGCCAGGAGCATTTTCAATACCAAAAGGAGCACTGCCCACATTTGCTGTTGCAGTAGCATCTGTAAAAGTGCCATCTCCATTATTGATCATGTATTTATGGGACCCATCTGATGCTGAACTTGCGCCAACATACACATCCATATCGCCATCGTTATCAAAATCTGCCCAAGCAGAAGACCATGTTTGCACAGGATCGGCAAGGTTTGCAGCTGTTGCTACATTTACAAACACACCATTTCCGTCGTTTCTCCAAAGTTCGTTTATTTTATGAGTCACGTTACCACCACGACATTTGGCAATAAACATATCCACATCTCTATCGTTGTCATAATCAATCCAAACCGTTCCATAATTCCCACCATTTGGGTGCACTCCCAAACCATTAGGAACCGCTGTAGAAGGACCTTGATAAAAAGTTAATCCTCCACTGCCATTATTAATAAAATACACATTTGGTTGCACATCATGACACACAAAAGCGTCAAGATTTCCGTCGTTATTGATATCTACAAAGTTGGAGCGTTGTGAAAACACATACGAACTGGTATTGAAGGTTTGGGAATAAGCCGTTCCATCGGTATTTGCAGAAACAAAAGAAACGCCATTTCCTGCTGCATACAACAAGTCGTTATACCCATTTCCATCGATATCGCCTGCTGCAATACTCCAGGTAGGTCCATAGTTTGTTGGTGCAGAAAAATTAGACAAGGTAAAACCTCCAGCAATTTGATAATTGATATTTAAGTTTGAAGATGAGGCCGCAATCAAATCGTCCATGCTATCGTTGTTCATATCCACTACTGCATAGCTAGTACCACTCATGTTAATGGAATTATCCCTAATAAAAACAAAATCGCCAGGGTTTGGTGGTGCTTCATTGGTTGTAAAACTTATGGACACCCATTCACTATAACCGTCGGACAAACAATTTGCCCTCACATAAGCTTTATAAGCCGTATTGGGTGTTAAATTTGATACGCTATAAGGATTGTTTAAACTGGTTGCAGTTCCAGAAGTTGGAGGATTTGTTCCTGCCAGTTGCACAGCAACTTGCCAAGCTGTTTCTGTATCTCCAGGTAACCAACTAATATCTGCTGAATTATGGGTGATATTGGTTACATTTAAATTGGAAACTCCTATACAAGCTGGAGGAAGAACTGAAGTGATTGTAGGGGAAGAAAAACACATGCCCCAACCATAAGAACCATTGTCATTGTAATGGATTCGATATCGAAATCCTGCTAATTGCGTACTTGTAAAAGTTGCGATATTTAATTCAATACTTTCAAAATCACTAAAAGTTCCAGAGCAAAAATTCACATTTGGAGCATTAGGGGTATCAGTACCATATGGTGATCCCCAGTTTACCCATTCACTCGCATCAGCATCCCAATATTGTAAGGTAATGGTTTCTGATTGATATACATTTAACACGTAGGTGGAATAAACCCTTAAAACAGTTTCTCCAGCATTATAAGCGTTTGTTAAATTTATTGTTGGTGATTGTACGGCCACATTGTTAACAGAGCTGCTCCCACCCTGATCGTCATCAAAAGAAAAGGTTGATGAATTTGTTGTAGGGTTCCCTGTAAAGATTAAAGGATCTGAATCGAAAGAGCCTGCCAATGTCCAACTGGAATTGGGCCAGTTTGCAGGTTGATTCAATACTTGCGCTATGGTGTAATAACTACAACATAGCAAAGAAAATAATAGAATAATTTTTTTCATGTTCTTGGGTGTTTAATTGCATTGTATGGTTAAAGAGTTTATCCATTGTTGTATTAACTGGACTCCTTCTTGGTGTTTGAGTGTTCTTCCCAAAAGTGGCATTCTGGTTGATTCCTCAACAGAATTCATTCTGTAATATAAAACAGATCTATCAAAAGATCCTGGGTTTACAATGTGTGTTAATCCTGCTCCAACTATCTCTGTATCCGGTTCTACACAAATCCCCAAATTCTCAGGAATGGAGGTAGATTCAAAATCAAACCTAACAGGTCTGTAAGCACAATGTGCTTCTTCTGAGTGGCAATGAGCACAATTAATGTCTAAATAAGACCTGGCTCTTAGTTCTAAAGATTGCGTGGTATCGTCCCAACTTGGCAAGGATTCTATGGTATCTGGATATGACGCGTCCAAATAACCCATTTCTGCCCATTTTTGTAATTGATTTTTGGTTTCGTCTCCGTAATTAAAGAGTTTATTGATGTTTCTTGGTTTAGGACCAATAGGAATGGAAACATCACCTGTTTTATGACAGGTATGACATTCGGCTTCTGAAGGCACTCTAAAATTAACACTTTTAGTTTCACTATTTTCATCCCATTGCACAAAAACATCCCTTCCGTTTAAATCGAATATGGCATCGTCTTGTTCTTCGTTCCATATATATTCAGCAAAAATCCAGCCTTCAGCCTTTTTAATCATTAAACGGGTTTCTATTATTTTGGTATTGTAATCCGGAAGCACATTTTCATAATAAAAATTCTTTATTAAAACCGTTCCTATTGGAAAATTAAAAATGTCACCATCACTTACATAACTTGCGCTAACATTATCTGGCATCCAAAGAAATCTTTTTTTGTGTGCATAATCTGAAAAAAGAGGGGAAGTCAATTCGTATGGCACAACACCATAAACTGGGTTTAAGTTTTTTTGGTCGCCCTCAAAAAAGTTATATTCTGAAAGGGTTTGATAAGGCACATCATCTATGTTAAAATTAACAGGAGATGTAGGCTCTGGTTCAGGATTTTGGGTTGGGTTTGGGACATAATCATCGTCTGATGCGCAAGAAAAAAATCCCAAGCAAATAAGCAATACCGTTAAAACAGAAGCGTAATTTTTAATCATTTATCAATAAAATAGCGCGAAATATAAATAAAATACAATTATTTAGCAATAAAGATACTATAAGTCTATAGAAAATGACAAAAAAATATAGACTTAATGTTTAAAATTTCTCTCAAGAACAAGGTCTTGGCTGTTAAACCAATTGGTGTTTTACTAAATATTCGGCTATTTGGATGGTGTTAGTAGCAGCGCCTTTTCTAAGGTTATCGCTAACTATCCATAAATTTAAAGTGTTGGGCTGTGATTCGTCCCTTCTTATTCGACCTACAAACACATCGTCTTTTCCATGTGCATATATGGGCATTGGGTACATGTTGACATCTGTATTGTCTTGTACAACCACACCTGGAGTGTTGTCTAATATCTGACGAACATCTGTCAAATCAAAATCGGTTTCAAAAGCTACATTTACAGCTTCACTGTGTCCGCCAGATGTTGGAATACGCACAGCAGTTGCTGTTACGGAAATGGATTTATCGTCAAGAATTTTTTGCGTTTCCCTTACAAGTTTCATTTCCTCTTTAGTATAGCCATTCTCTTCAAACACATCGCAATGAGGCAACGCATTTTTGTGAATAGGATATGGGTAGGCCATTTCCCCTTTTATACCCGCAAGTTCGTTTTCCAGTTGTTTAATGGCTTTCACTCCTGTTCCTGAAATGGATTGATAGGTGGAAACCACAATACGCTTTATTTTATATTTTTTATGTAAGGGAGCCAAAGCCATAACCATTTGTATGGTAGAACAATTTGGGTTGGCAATTATTTTATCTGATTTTGTAAGCGACTTGGCATTAATTTCTGGAACAATCAATTTCTTGTTCAAATCCATACGCCAAGCAGACGAATTGTCTATAACCGTAGTCCCTATTTCGGCAAATTTTGGTGCCCACTCCAAAGAGGTTTCCCCTCCTGCAGAAAACAGGGCAATATCTGGTTTCATGGAAACAGCTGTTGCCAAAGAAACCACTTGATAATCTTTATCTTTAAAAGAAATTATTTTACCTACAGATTTTTCTGAAGCTACTGGAATTAATTCGGTTACCGGAAAATGTCTTTCCTTTAGCACCTTTAACATAACTTCCCCTACCATGCCTGTGACACCAACAACTGCTACTTTCATTTTATAACCTTTATATGAGGCAAATTTATAAATTAAATTAGCTTATGGCTCTAAAAAAAGCATAAAAAAACAGCTTCTTGTAAGGAAGCTGTTTTTAAAAATAATTCTATTAAAATTATTGTTTTTTCAACAAATCCCGAATCTGCAAAAGCAGTTCGTTGTCTGATGGTCCTGAAGGTGCTTCAGGAGCAGGCTCTTCTTTTTTCTTCATTCTGTTAACGGCTTTTACAACCATAAACATCACGAAAGCCACAATGATAAAATCAATAACATTTGTTAAAAATGTTCCATATTCCAAGTAAACTTCTCCTACCATTTCTCCTGCGTCGTTTAATGTACCATCTTGTAATTTGTATCTTAAATCTTTAAAATCTGCTTTGAATATCAACCCAATTAAAGGTGAAACAATTCCTCCAGTAAAAGTTGTCACTACTTCTTTAAAAGCAGCTCCCATGACAAAACCTACTGCAATGTCAACCAAATTGCCTTTCATGGCAAATTCCTTGAATTCTTTTAACATAATAAGTGTGTTTAATAGTTAGTGTAAGTGACTAAAGTAAATAAAAAAATCTAAAATTGAAATTATTTAATTAACAATCGTTTGATACGTTGTGAAATAGCTGTTAGTATTTCATAAGAAATAGTATTAGCCCGTTCTGCAAATTCTGAGGCATTTGGTTTTTTTCCAAACACGATCACCTCATCTCCTTCCTGACAATCTATATCTGTCACATTTACCATAATCATGTCCATACAAACGTTTCCTACAATATAAGCTGGTTTTCCATGAATGGTTACAAAGCCTTTGCCATTTCCATATTGCCTCCCTATTCCATCGGCATGACCTATGGGTATGGTTGCTGTTTTAATAAGGGAATCACTCTTAAAGGCTCTATTATAGCCTACCGTTTCTCCTTTTTCTATGGTATGGATTTGAGAGATAACCGATTTTAAAGTGGCTATAGGCGTAAAATGCTTATTTTCTATTTCAGAATTTCCAAACCCATACAAACCAATCCCACTTCGAACCATATCTAAATGAGCTTCTGGATAATTCAATATACCAGAGGTATTGCAAAGATGACGCATGGGTTTATAACCAACAGTTTCTATGAATTTTTTTGAAATGGATTGAAACGCTTTTATTTGATTTAAGGTAAACTCTCTCTCGTTTAAATCTTCACTCGCAGCCAAATGTGAGAATATTGATTTTACTTTTACAGATGAAGAAACTTTTAATTTATTGTAAATGGCTTCAATATCTACTTCATCAAAACCCAACCTATTAAGTCCTGTATTAAATTTTATGTGTATGGGATAATTTTGCTGTTTTTCTTCCAAAGCAGTTTCCAAAAAGCTGATAAGGCTTGTAAAATTGTACAAACTTGGCTCGAGGCATCTCGCTATTAGTATTTTGTAATTTACGGGTTGAGGATGCAATACAAGAATGGGTTTGGTAATTCCAGCATCTCTTAAGGCCACACCTTCACTGGTGTAAGCTACTGCAAAATAATCCACTTGTAAGTCTTGTAAATAATTGGCTATTTCCTTTGCTTCACTTCCGTACGCATAAGCTTTTACAACAGCCAAAAACTTTGTGTCTTTGGAAATTTTCGATTTAAGGTATTGAAAATTATGCTTAAGCGCATTCAAATCTATTTCTAGAACCGTTTCTTGTGTTTTTGGCATGCTATTCATCAGGTTTTGGGGAAATTTCTTCAGCATCATGCACCTTCATGTTTCTTACTTTGTCACGCATCATGGCTTTATAATAAGCAGCGCGACTTAATGGCTCGTACTCATCAACCTCACCTAACATCACCAAATTATCATTTTTGGATTTTCTAAAACTATATTGGGCCAAATTTCCGGTTCTTGTACAAATGGCATGTACCTTAGTAACATATTCGGCCGTTGCCATAAGATTTGGCATGGGCCCAAACGGATTGCCTTTAAAATCCATATCCAATCCAGCAACAATTACACGAACACCTTTATTGGCCAAATCGTTACAAACACGTACAATCTCGTCATCAAAAAACTGAGCCTCATCAATACCAACCACATCACAACCATCGGCCAGAATAGGAATATTGGCAGCAGCAGGAACTGGTGTGGAACGAATTTCGTTGGCATCGTGAGATACAACCATATCTTCGTCGTAACGCACATCTATGGCTGGTTTAAAAATCTCCACTTTTTGCCTGGCAAACTGTGCACGTTTCAGTCTGCGAATCAATTCTTCGGTCTTTCCAGAGAACATGGAACCACAGATCACTTCTATCCAACCAAATTGTTCTTTATGATTTACTGTATTTTCGAGAAACATTTTGTAATTTTAACACTAAAACAAAGCGATATTTCGTTTTGTATAAAGGTGGCGTAAATTTATTAAAAATCAAAAGCATAAAATAGATTAAATTTTAAAAGTTATGAAGAAGAAACTTGAAGCCGAATTAATGAGCATAGCCCATAGAATTCTTAAGTTAAAAGGCAAGGACGACATAGATAAAATGCACAAAGAGGTTGCTGCTCTTTATGAAAAATTAACCGTTTTAAAGTTTGCCAAAGAAAATTTTGAAAAAGACCTGCCAACCATAGGTAGCGATTCTTCGTTTTTTGGAATGTTGGATGTGGCTTTTAACAATAAAGTGAGTGATAACATAGAGATTGAAGACAAAACCTATGTCAATCTAGACGAGAGCGAGCATGATGATATTATGGAACCTGCCATTGAAAAAATAAAAGACATGGTTGCGCAAATGCCTCAAGAGGCACAACATATAGATGCTATTTTTGAAAAAGCCGTTCCCAAAAAACAATATCATAAAAACGATCTTGAAGAAATAACAGCTGGTTTTAACGAAATGCCGGAATTTGAACCTGTAACAAACGGAAACAATAAAGATCTTGCAAAAAAATCTTTAAATGACAAGCTTAAAAGTGGTGGTTTGCACATAGGCTTAAACGACAAATTGGCCTTTATAAAACACTTGTTTAATGGAGAAGCTGCCGATTACGATAGGGTTCTTTCCCAACTTAACACCACAACATCCTTTAAAGAAGCCGAAAACCTCATCCAAAACGTAGTAAAACCAGACTATAACAACTGGAAAGACAAAGAGGAGTTTGAAACACGTTTTATGGAAATTCTTGAAAGCAAGTTTAATTAGACTCCCATTTAATTGGGACTTATTATGAGCAAACTCTATATTGTACCTACTCCTATTGGAAATTTAAAAGACATGACTTTTAGAGCCATTGAGGTTTTAAAAGAAGTGGATTTAATCCTAGCTGAAGACACACGTACTTCTGGGAAATTATTAAAACATTTTGATATTGCCACACCTTCGCAATCGCATCACATGCACAACGAGCACAAAACAGTTGATGGGCTTATCCAGAAATTAAAAAGTGGTATGCGTATGGCTTTAATTAGTGATGCTGGAACACCTGCCATTTCAGATCCAGGGTTTTTGCTCACCAGAGCCTGTATTGAAAACAATATAGAGGTGGATTGCCTTCCTGGTGCTACTGCTTTTGTACCTGCTTTGGTGAATTCTGGCTTTCCAAACGATAAATTTGTATTTGAAGGTTTCTTGCCAGTAAAAAAAGGCAGGCAAACCAGATTGTTACTTTTAGCAGAAGAAACCCGAACCATTATTTTTTATGAAAGTCCACATAAACTCATTAAAACACTCACTCACTTTTGTGAATATTTTGGTGAAGACAGACCTGTTTCCGTCTCTCGCGAACTCACCAAACTTTATGAAGAAACCATAAGGGGAACAGCTAAAGAAGTGCTTGAACATTATAGCAACAAACCGCCAAAAGGTGAGATTGTGATAATTGTTGGAGGAAAACCTTGAAAGGGTAATTAATTATTACCTTCATGATAAAAGTGAAGAATCTGTTAAAAGATATCAGACAATGTACCATTTGCGAAGCCCATTTGCCTCTTGACCCAAGACCTATTGTGTCTGCCCACAAAGATTCTAAAATAGTTATAATTGGTCAAGCTCCAGGATTAAAAGTTCATACAACTGGAATTCCTTGGGACGATCCAAGTGGAAAACAATTAAGAAAATGGCTTGATGTAACTGACGAGTTGTTTTACGACGAAACTAAAATTGCCTTAGTTCCTATGGGGTTTTGTTATCCTGGAAAAGGAAAGTCTGGCGATTTACCACCAAGACCAGAATGTGCGCCACAATGGCATCAAAAATTATTGGACCAAATGCCTAATTTGCAATTGGTTATTCTTATTGGTATGTACTCCCAAAAATATTATTTAAAAGAGAAAGCCAAGCGAACCTTAACCGAAACAGTTGCCGAATACAAAACCTATTTACCAAACTATTTCCCTTTACCACATCCAAGTCCCAGAAACCGGTTTTGGCTAACTAAAAATCCTTGGTTTGAGAAGGAGGTTATTCCTGAGTTGCAGGAAAAAGTCAGTCAGATATTGAAATAATAATGTTTCATAGTAAGGTAGTTCATACCATTTTTAAAACAAACGGTAACAAATTATAAACAAAAACGGCTATTCAAGTCTAAGATACCTACTATCTGCGATTAAACACTGGAAACCTCTAATGCATGTTTCCCTGTTTCCCAACCATGTTTTCCCAAATATTTATTGCCACTTTCCACAGCTCCTTCTTCGATAGACGTTCCCATGGAATCATTCCAACGGTTCAGATAGCCAAAGAGGGAAATAACGCCTAACATTTCAACAATTTCACCTTCATTCCAATGTTCATATAACCGAGATTTAATGGTTTCATCAACAGCATTTGGCACTTGACTTGCAGCCAAGCTAAAGTCTAAAGCTGCACGTTCGGCTTCGCTAAAAGCTGGATGCGTTCGGTATTCCCAAATATTGTCCAACTGTTCCTGTTCTGCACCATAACGCTCTGCTGCTCGAATCGCGTGAGCCTGACAATACCTGCAACCTGTTGCATTGCTGGAAACCCAAGCTATCATACGCTTTAAAGCCGAAGTCACTCTGCCTTCATTTGCCATAACGGCTTTATTCAAATTAATAAAAGCTTTAGAAATAGCTGGTCTTCGCTGCATGGTTAAAACCGAATTGGGACAAAACCCAAGCGTTTCATTAAAGAATTCTGCCAATTCCTTGGTTTCCAAATCGTGTTCTGCTGATAATGGTGTTACTAATGGCATAGTCTAAATTTTATTGGTATTTTTGATTAAATATAGTGTCTAAAGTTATAAGTGCCTAAAATACAAAAAGCGATTTTGGTTTTTTTATCATTTTTAACTGGATGCACCTTAGTGTTACCGCACTTCAAAAATTCATAACTTAAATCTGTAACTATGATAAATAAAGTAACAACCCATTGGAAAGGCAACATGCAATTTGAATCGGATAATCCAAACGGTAAAACAGTATTAATGGACACAAGTCCAGAACATGGAGGGCATAATTCCGGTTTAAGCCCAAAAGCCATGATGCTTTCAGCTCTTGCAGGTTGCTCTGGTTTGGATGTGGTATCCATTTTAGACAAAATGAAAGTAACAATTTCCGATTTTAGAATGGATACCTATGGCGAATTAACCGAAGAACACCCAAAATATTATCACACAGTTTCAGTGGAATACCATTTTTATGGCGAGAAACTGGATGAAAACAAAATTAAAAAAGCAGTGGATTTATCCATTGAAAAATATTGTGGTGTCATGGACATGTTCCGCAAGTTTGCAACGGTAAAAACTTCCATTCATTTTCATAATTCTTTGACTGTTTAAAGAGTCCTAGAGCACTTAAAGTTTTTTAATCCTCGAAACAATTTATAACTTTAATACACTTTAAATACTTATAAACTTGAAACTTTCCCATGCGTTGGACATTAAAACCAAAACCCGAAGCTGAAAAGTTAGCTGCTTTACAAAAAGCATTGCAGGTAGATGAAGTTGTTGCCACACTTTTATTACAACGTGGCATTGAAACTTATGATGATGCTAAAACATTTTTTAGACCAAGTTTAGAGCATTTGCACGATCCCTTTTTAATGAAAGACATGGATAAAGCAGTTTTACGTGTGGAACAAGCTTTGGCAAACCATGAAAACATTCTTGTTTTTGGCGATTATGATGTAGACGGAACCTCTTCGGTAGCCTTAATGTCAACCTACCTTAAAACACGTACAGAACAAGTTGCCACGTATATTCCTGATAGATACGATGAAGGTTATGGTGTGTCCATAAAAGGTATTGATTTTGCAGACGATAACGATTTTTCTTTAATTATCGCTTTAGATTGTGGTGTCAAAGCCATCGACAAAGTGGCTTATGCCAAAAAAAAAGGGATTGACTTTATAATTTGCGACCATCATAGACCAGGAAAAGACCTTCCAGATGCCATTGCTGTGTTAGATCCAAAACGTGACGATTGTAACTATCCGTTTAAGGAACTTTGTGGTTGTGGTGTAGGTTTTAAACTCATCCAAGCTTTGGCTCTAAATGAAGGAAAACCTATTGAAGCTTTAACCGAATATTTGGATTTGGTTGCCACAGCCATAGGAGCAGATATTGTACCAATTATAGGAGAAAACAGAGTGTTGGCTTATTTTGGTTTGCAAGTAATCAACACCAACCCTAGACCAGGAATTAAAGCCATTATCAATCAAGTAAAAAAAGAAGAACTAACCATTACAGATGTGGTTTTTATAATCGCTCCCAGAATCAATGCAGCTGGACGCATGAAACATGGTAATTATGCTGTGGCATTGTTAAGCGAAACCAATTTTGATTTAGCTGAAACTTATGCAGAAGAAATAGAAGCTTTCAATACAGACAGACGGGAAGCAGACCAACGCATTACAGATGAAGCACTTCTACAAATTGAAAAAAACCAAGAACACGAAGGGTTTACAACCGTTGTATATCATGAAACTTGGCACAAAGGCGTTATTGGCATTGTAGCTTCCAGACTAATAGAAACCTACTACAGACCAACCTTGGTGTTTACAAAAAGTGGTGATAAATTAGCGGCTTCTGCACGTTCGGTTTCTGGGTTCGATGTCTATAATGCATTAGAGGCTTGTAGTGAACATATTGAGCAGTTTGGAGGTCATAAATATGCAGCTGGATTAACACTTAAGGAAGAAAATTACGAAGCTTTTAAACAAGCTTTTGAAGATGAAGTCTCGCGAACTATTGATAAACACTTGCTAGTTCCAGAAGTTAAAGTGGATTTAAAAATAGAATTACACCAAGTAACAAATAAATTAATGCGCATTATGCACCAATTTGCTCCTTTTGGCCCAGGAAACATGACGCCAATTTTTATGACTGAAAACCTAAAGGATACAGGTTATGGCAAATGTGTTGGCGAAGATGAAAAACACTTACGTATGACTGTAACGCAAACAGGAAATGAAAAGTTTGTCTGTATTGGTTTTAATCTTGGTGACAAATTTAACCTGATTAAGTATCAAAAAACCTTTAAAGCTGTTTATTCCATTGAGGAAAACCATTGGCAAGGCAACAGGTCACTACAATTAAAATTAAGGGATATTAGAGAATAATATTTCTATATTCGCAGGAAATTTATATGTCGAAAAAAGATCCTTACGCAGCTTTACGAATTAAAGAATTCAACATTTTTTTATTGTTGCGATTTGCTTTGGTATTCGCTTGGTCCATGCAGTTTATTGTTATAGAATGGCAAGTGTATAGTTTAACCAAAGACCCATTGTCCCTTGGGATTATTGGACTTATGGAAATTATTCCAGCCTTGTCCATGGCTTTGTTTGCTGGACATATTGTGGACCAAAAAGAAAAACGGAATTTATTAGCGCTCTGTATTGCTTTGTTTTCCTTAATAAGCTTAGGCTTGTTTTTATTGACTTGGCCTAAAATTGTACAGGATTGGTCTACAAATACCATTTTGTATTGCATTTATGCTTTGGTGTTTTTTGGAGGTTTTTTACGCTCCTTTTTTGGGCCAACTATATTTTCTTTAATTGCGTTAATTGTACCTAAGAAAATTTACCCAAATGCAGCTACTTGGAGCAGTTCTACTTGGCAAATGGCTTCAGTTTTAGGACCAGCAACTGCTGGTGTTTTAATAAGTGCCATTGGTGTGCATTGGTCTTTGTGCTTTGTATTTGGTTTGGTCATGTTTTCCTTACTCGTTTTAACTCAAATTAAAAAGAAACCTATTTTAAACCCAAAAATTGGCGAACCTGTTATGCAGAGTTTAAAAGAAGGGGTTAAGTTTGTGTTTAAAACCAAGGCTATTTTAGGAGCCATTACCTTGGATATGGTGGCTGTTCTCTTTGGAGGTGCAGTGGCTTTACTCCCTATTTTTGCCCAAGATATTTTAAAAGTTGGCAGTGAAGGTTTTGGTGTGTTACGTGCTGCTCCTGCTGTAGGTGCTTTTTTAACCATGTTGGCAACGGCATATCTGCCAATTAGCAAAAATGCAGGCATGAAGTTACTTGGAGCCATTTTTGGATTTGGCGTTTGTATTATTGTGTTTGGATTATCATCTGTTTTTTGGATTTCGATGGTGGCATTATTTTTTAGTGGTGTTACAGATGGTGTTTCCATGGTTATTAGACAAACCATTTTACAGATTAAAACACCAGATCATATGAGAGGTCGTGTGTCTTCGGTAAACTCTATGTTTGTTGGGTCTTCCAACGAGCTTGGTGCTTTTGAAAGTGGTGTAACGGCCAAACTTATGGGAACTGTTACTGCTGTGGTTTTTGGTGGAACCATGACACTACTTACAGTTATTACTACGGGAATAGTGTCTCCTTCGTTTAGAAAATTAGATTTGAGAAAGGATATAGAGGAACACGAAAAAGATGATTGATCTTAATACTCCTTCAACTCCAAAGTTTCCCCATCAAAAACACCATAAGTATAATAACTTATCCAATCGCCAAGATTGATGTATTTAGAGGTTTCGTTTAAAGCTATGTTTAAAGGCAAATGCCTGTGTCCAAACACATAATAATCCCTGTGTTTTTCTTCTTGTTTTTTCTTGCAGTATTGTACCAACCACTCGTTTTCTTCGCCTAAAAACTTGGCGTCTTCATCACCTGAAATCAGTTTATTTTTTACAGACATGTATTGAGCCAACTTCACGCCTAAATCTGGGTGCAACCAACGGAATAACCATTTACTAAATGGGTTGGTAAACACTTTTTTCATGCGCTTGTAGCCTTTGTCTCCAGGACCTAAACCATCTCCATGGCCAATTAAAAAAATCTTATTGTTAAATGTAAATTCTTTGGGCTGGTGATACACAGGAATATTGAGTTCTGCTTCAAAATAGCCATTCATCCAAAGATCATGGTTACCAACAAAATAATAAATAGGAATTCCCGAATCGCTTATCTCTGCAAGTTTTCCAAGGGTTCTGGTAAATCCTTTTGGGACAACGGTTTTGTATTCAAACCAAAAATCGAACAAATCGCCCATTAAAAAAATAGCTGCAGCATCTTGTTTTATCTCGTCCAACCAAGCTACAAATTTCCTTTCCCGAGGACGAGATTGCTCTTGTGTTGGAGCTCCTAGATGGTTATCTGAAGCGAAATAGATTTTTTTTCCTTTGGGAATTTGCATAAAGTAAATATATAAAAATTAGCCACGAATTCACGAATGACAATTTGTAAGCTCGTTTCACTGATTATTGAAACTAAATTTAGTTGTCACTCGCATACCATTCAGCAAAGCTGGTTTCTGTTTCTTGAAGTTTCAAGGAATGCAATACAATATGACTAGGTAATTGACTTTTAATTTTTTCAGCAAAATCAATTACCATCATTTCACTGGTTGGTTGGTAATCTACCAAAAGCACATTGTGACCTCTATGTTCCAGCTCTTTTGCCAACTCCACATGAGGTGTGTTTTTGTTAAAAACCGTTGCGTGGTCAAAGACATCTACAATTTCGTTTTTTACTATTTTTTTTAGGTCTCCAAAATCAATCACCATCCCATACTTTACATGATTGGTATCTGAAATTGGATGACCAATAACCGTTACAGAGAGTTTGTAACTATGTCCATGCACATTTTTACATTTCC
This sequence comes from uncultured Xanthomarina sp., assembly GCF_963971605.1. Classification (NCBI taxonomy): domain Bacteria; kingdom Pseudomonadati; phylum Bacteroidota; class Flavobacteriia; order Flavobacteriales; family Flavobacteriaceae; genus Xanthomarina; species uncultured Xanthomarina sp. Next base: position 18,787 of record NZ_CAXATZ010000011.1, on the reverse strand, counting down.
CATCGTAACCATACAAGGCATGGCCAGTTTCAAAAGTAAACTGTTTTGTAATTCTAATTTTGCTGCTCATTGGGCTTAAATTTTCAATGCAAAGATAATCGTTTTGTGAAACCAATCTGTTTTTAGACTACATTTGCGCGCTTTATAAAAACGAAGTAACCCTATGAATCAGCTTTTTGAAGAAATTGCTTTTGCCGAAAACCCTCAATACGAACGTATTATAGAAGATCTTTTGGCTCAGCAATATAGTATTGTTGAAGATTTTTTTACTGCTGAAGATGTCTCCATTTTAAGGCAGTCTTTAGTTGAAAAACATGAAGAAGATGCCTTTAAAAAAGCGGCTATTGGTAATCGTGTGAACGAAATTATTGTTAAATCCATTCGTGGAGATGTAATTTTATGGATGGATGAGCTACAAGCCAATGAAGCCGAGATGTTATTTTTCAATAAGATCAATAATTTAGTGAATTACCTAAATAAGACCTGTTTCCTAGGCATTTTGCACAAAGAATTTCATTATGCATTGTATCCAGAAGGTACTTATTATAAGAGACATTTAGATACGTTTCAAAACGACGACAGAAGAAAATTATCGTTTGTCTGTTATTTAAACGAAGAAGGTTGGTTGCCAGAAAATGGTGGCGAACTCGTTTTATATTTAGACGAAAACGGGAAAGAAACCGAAAAAGTTATCTATCCGTTTCCTGGACGCGTGGTTATTTTTGAAAGCCAAATTATAGAACACGAAGTAAAACCTGTAAATAAAGAGCGCATGAGCATTACAGGTTGGTTAAAAACCCGATAGGTTACCGGTTCTTTCTTCGGTTATACACATAAATAATTATGAGTATGATTGCCAATACCAGAAACAATCCGTTTCCACTTAAAAAATTTAAAAATTCCATAATATTAATTATTCGTCGTTATTTGCTCTGTTTTTGTTGTATCTAAAAATAGCATAAGCAATGATAACCAGCGTTACAAAAGGTAGCAAGCTTCCTATAAAAACACCTATTTCATAAGAGCTGTCTGGTGCTTCTTTTATTTTTTCGTTGATATCAATTTCCTGAAGTAAGCTAATGATAGAAAACATCTTTAATTTTTTTGCTAAAGTTAATGCTTTTGTGAAAGTGGTAAAAACTCTTTTCTAAATTTAATTATCAATGGAAAACCTCTAGCCATGATCCAGCAAGTAAATGCTATAAAAATGGCATAGAGTTTTAAATCTAAAGAATCCAACCAAAACAAAATAGGAACAAATACAAAAAAGGTTGAAAACAACAAGAGATTTCGTAAGTCTTTCATTTTGCCAAGCCCTTTAAACATCCCATCAAAAATAAAAGCAATGGCACAAAAGGGCTGCATGGCTAGTACCATCCAAAATATGTTGTAAAATTCTTTTAAAACCTCTGGCTCTTTAGTAAAAACGGTTCCTATAAAATAATAAAACAAGCTTCCCAAGAGAGCCAAAAACACACCTAAATAAACCCCATACCTAATCAACTTGTTGCTTAATGTTATTAATTTGCCATACTCTTTTCCCCCTAAAAGTTTTCCGGACAAAATATTTCCAGCACTGGCATAGCCATCAATAATAAAAGCACCAAGAAACCATAAATTTATGGCAATGGTATAAGCAGCAATATATTGTTTGCCATAACTGGTAGAAAATGCACTGGCAAAATAAAGCGTGACGTTTAAGGCTAACGTTCTTACAAACAAATTAAATATCATAACCGTAAAACGTTTTATTTCCTTATTAAATGGCAACATCAGTTTTAAAGAAATGGGCGTTTTTTTAAGTAAGTAATAGGCAGACAAAGCTGCCATTAGCACTTGTGCAACAAGGCTTGCATAAGCTGCTCCTTGTATGTGCATGGCAGGAACATACCCTTTGATTCCATATACCAAAACCACATCTAGCACTATGTTTGATGCTGCCCCAACTATAGCAATTATCATAGGATAATAGGTGTTTTGCAATCCTCTAAAAGTCCCAAATACTGCAATGGTAAACAAGGTAAATGGAAAACCAAACACTCTTATTTGATAATACGCAACACTATAATCCAAAATAAGATTTGAAGCATTATAAAGTTTGAAAATTTGCTCCGCAAATGGATAGCTTACCAATATAATTAATATACTAATGGACGTGATAATAAAAATAGCCTGAGCTGGTAAGTTTTTAACCTTATCCAGATTATTTGCACCAACGTATTGTGACACTATGGATGAAATAGCGCTTCTGGTTTGTCCAAAAACCCAAATAAGCATGGATATGAACGCTCCAACAATTCCAACTGCTGCTAAAGATTCTGTGGCATTGATATCCACATTTCCAACAATAGCTGTATCGGTTAACGATAAAATAGGTTCAGACACTCCAGCTATCAAAGCTGGAATGGCTAGTTTGTTTATGTGCTTAAAGCTAATGTTAGTGCTCACAGTATAAGTTCGTAACAGTGAAAAGGATGTTCACTTTGGTTTGGGAAATAAATATCTTCCAACTGTTTGTAATTGCGAAGTTCGTAAAATTTTTGATTTCGTTTGTTTTGAGAAAAGGTATCCAATCTTATGGAATTTGCCTGGTTTTGTCTGGCTAAAGTTTCGGCAAAATCCATAAGTTTCTTTGCATACCCTTTACCTTGATGCTCTGGGAGAACTGCCAACCTGTGAATGTATATGTTATTCTTATTGGGTGTTAGCCAAGTTACAGGAAGGTATTCTTTATCCATATAAGTTGAAACAACCACACAACCTATAATTTTAGACGGGTTTTCAATAACATACAATTCGTTTCTTGAAACGTCGTTTTTAAAAGTAGAAAAATCTGGATAGTGCGCATTCCATTGAAAAATGCCTTGACCTACCATAAAAGCAGCGCATGCCTTTGTTATTTTTAAAATGTCATCAATATCTTTATAAGTAGCTTTCCGAATCATTTTTAATGTTTACTTTTGCATAAATTTTGTGTAAATTTAGTTTTTAATTCTTGATTATGAAGAATATATTAGTTCCTGTTGGTTCGTCTAAAAATGCTGTAAGCCATTTACAATATGCTGTAGATTTTGCCAAGGCTTTTGGTGCAAAATTACACGTTGTTCAAATTTACAATATATATACTAAGGCAGGAACCATGATTAAAGTGGATCATATTCTAGAACGTGAGAGTTTGGAGTTTTTAAAATCTCATGTTGCCAAGGTAGATACCAAAGGAGTAGATGTGCATATTAAGACATTTAAAGGAAAACTGGTAGACACTATAGAATTGGTATGTAAATCCTTGGATATTGATTTAATATTGATAGAACCTAGAACAAATTCTATAAGAGAAGAAGTCTATTTAGGTAAAACCTCTGGGAAAATCATTAAACAAACCAACATTCCTGCCCTAATAGTTCCTGAAGGTTATACATACAAACCTATTATCTATATTTTAATGGCCTTGAAATCTGCCATTATAAAAAAAGAAAACGCTTTAAATCCTTTAATGGATATTAAAAATCAATTTAAGTCTATTGTTAATTTATTGTTGGTCAAGACACCTTATCACAATGAAGGTGATTTTGATATTGACGAGAAATTATCGGCCATTATTACAAACACTACTTATACAGAAAATGCCACCACTTTTCAGGGTGTTTTAGAACATTACAAAGATAACGATCCAGACTTGTTGTGTGTTGTTAGACGCAAACGTGGGTTTTTCACCAAACTCTGGGAAAAGAACACCATTTTGAAAAAAGATTTTCAAAGTACAACATTACCAGTTTTGGTTTTAAGTGGATTGAAATAAATTTGTTTAATTTAACCAAAGTAATGTATCTTTGTCTGCTGCTGGAAGGAAGGGGCGAAATAAATAATTTGGGGGATTAGCTCAGTTGGCTAGAGCGCTACGCTGGCAGCGTAGAGGTCATCGGTTCGAATCCGATATTCTCCACAGATAAAAAGTCTTTATTTAAAACATAAAGACTTTTTTTATTTTATAAAATCGATACTTTTTTCAACAACTAACTTTAATTCTTTAGGTAGATTTTCGTTCTCCCAAGGATGTTTAGAGCCAAAGACATGATTACCGTTTTCTATGGAAATCAATTTACTTTTGGGATTCCAGGCATGCAACATGTTAGCTTCATTGAAAGGAATGGATGTGTCTGAATCTCCATGTACAATAAGATGTGGGATTTTTAACCTTTTAGTGGCCAATTCAATGTTTAAACGGGTTTCATTGGCCTTGAAATCTTTATAAAACTGATATTTATGAGGCATTTGCTGCTTGGTTCTTCCGTTTAACACATATTTTACACCTTCTTTTTTCCATGTCTCTAAATCGCCAATAGTAGCAGTTCTCTTGGCAAAATCGCAAACACTTGCCCAAGTTATTAATTTTGTGATCCTTGTATCTTCTGAAGCAAAAATGGTTGCAATTCCGCCACCTCGGGAATGTCCAATTAATGTCACATAGTTGGTATTGATTTCCGTTTTAAATGGGTTTTCATTAGATAGCAAGTAATTTAATACATCTTTCAAATCTTGGAGTTCCTTGGAGTAATTGTTTTCTGAGAATGCTTCTAAATCCGGGAAATCCATTGGGTTTTCTATAGTTCCTCCATTATGTGAAAAATTAAATTTTACAAAAAAGTAATTTTTGTTTTTGAAAGCTTCTGCCACTACATCCCAACTTCCCCAATCTTTAAACCCTTTATAGCCATGACAAAATACAACCAAGGGTTTTGGTGTTTTAGATGGGTTAAAAAAAGCATCCCAAAGGATTGGTTTTTGCTTTTTCCGATTTAATATGAGATTTTTGGTAATCATTCTATTTCCTTTTCAACAAAATCCATTTCAGGATTACAAATTTCAAGAATGAGCTTTTTTAACTCCGTTTCAAAAAATTGGAGAGTGTCGTTATAAATAAGCGTGTTTTTATTCCTGTCGTAAGTACTTTCTTTTTTTGCAAATTTTAAAAATCCTGAACTTAAGTTTTTAAACGAAATAACACCTGCTTCCAGAGGCAGATTGACTTTACGGTCTTTAAACATGGCATATGCATAACATAACACTTGAAAGGATTTACTGTATTTTGCATAGTCGGTTGTTAAATCTTCCCAATCAATTACCTCAACCTGATTTTGAATGACTTTTCCTGTTTTATAGTCAATAATTCTGGTAGTGCCATTATATTGGTCTACCCTATCTACTTTACCTGTTAAGTATACAGGAAAATCCAATTCCTTAAGGTCTATTAAAACCTTGTTTTCACTTTCTATGGCAACAATATTTATTTTATTGCCATTTTGCAATTCTTCAATCTCTAGGTTTAAAAAATTATTTATATAACGTTTGGCAATTTCATATACAATCAGGTTTTTACCTTTGGTGATGTCTCCTTGTTTATAAAACGCTTTAAAATGATTGGTAACTGTTGTGTCCACCAAGGTTTTCATGTGTTTTACATGGTCAACAGTAAGTTGTTTTCCTTCCAGAGGCTTATAAAAATCTTCTAAGGTATTATGTATCACATTGCCTAGAGTATTTGCTGCAATGGTTTCTTCAACCTCATCATATTCTCCAATTTTCAAAACTTTTTGATTGTAAAAATCTATTGGATTTCTTATATAATTGGTTAAAGACGAAGGTGAAAACCCTTTGTTGGCAATATCCTTTAAGCGTTCCAGTACGTTTGGCGTTTTGTAAATATGATGTAATGTAGGTTTTGACAAACTAACGTCTGGAAGCACCAATTTATGTGTAATGGTATGGATGCCCTCCAATTCCAATTGTGTTATAAGCCTGCTCTTTTCTCCACCATTTAAAACATCTGCTTCGGTATTATATAGTATGTGTACTTGTTTTGCGCGTTGTATCAATCTGTAAAAATGATAGGAATAAACAGCATCCTTTTCTTTATAAGTTGGTAAATTGTATTGCAATTTCACATCAAAAGGAATAAAGGAGTTATTGCTTTTCCCAGAAGGTAAAACACCTTCGTTAACAGAAGAAATGATAACCGTTTCAAAATCTAAAACCCGAGATTCCAACATACCCATAACCTGTAAGCCCTGTAAGGGTTCTCCTTTAAAATCTAGTGTTTCACTACTTAATAAATTTTTATATACCTCAAAAAGGGTTTGCACGTTTTTTAAATGTGGATAAGTGGCATGCAGTCTGCTTAGTTCATTAAACAACTCATTGAACCTATATAAATATTCCAGATGTAGTAGATTGTCATATTTTTTATTATCGAGATTGTTTTTAATTAGGAATATGAGTTTTTTGGTTTGTTTTAAGGCTTTATTGGCTTCGTTATCCCAGGTTCCAAATAAAACCTCTATAATTTCGGTAAAAGGTTCTGAGAGTTCTTTTAATTGCGCTGTGTTTAAGTAAACCAAGTTGTTTTGTTGAATGGTATTGACTATTTCTGTAATCTTGGTTTTATGGTTTATTTCAAATAAGGGACTGATATTTTGATGGGATAAAATGGCAATGATATCTTTGTAATAGTAATTAGAATTGGAGTCCTTGTGCAAATAGAACAATCTTTCGAACAAAGTAGCCAATGGAACAGAACTTAAGGGCAGACCCATGGTTATGTTTAGGGCATTGACCGTTGAAGGCAAGGAATTCAAAACAGGAAGCAGTAACCCTTCATCTCCCAATACAATGGCCGTTTTGTCTAAATTTCCCCGATTTGAAATCTGGGTGTTTAAAATAGAACCAATTTGTTTGGCTTGACCCACATTTTTTGGTACGCCATAAACGGAAATCTCTTTTTCCTGAGTATAATTATTGGAAACCCAATTAAAGGGATTTGCTTTAAAATAGGACCAGTTTTGCTTATATTGTTTCACAAACAAACCAGCATCGTGTAAGGGATTGTTTAAATAGCTTGTTTCAATATCCCAATATATTTCAGCCAATTCGTTTTGAAGCAGTTCTTGAATAATGGTTTCTTCAGCTTTATTTAAAGCATTAAAGCCTAAAAAAACAAGTTTTTTATCTGTATTGGTTTGAATATAGCTTTCAATATTGTTAACAGCTTCCCTATAAATCAATCCTTGATATCCAATCCCTTTATGGATAAGGGTCTCTGTAAAATGATTGTAGTACACCAATAACTTGTTCCAAAAGGCAAGATACTTTATTATGAAATCTGATTTATTTTCTTGTTGGGACCAGTGATTGATATCCTGTATGGCACTCAAGTAATTAAGTATGTCTTCTTGAGGTATCAAATAACGATCTATTTCGTTAAAGTCCTGAATAATTACTTGGGCCCATTTTGAAAAAGACTCAAACGAATCCTGTTCCGATGGTTTTGTGAGTTCTTTATAAACGGTATAAAACTCAAAAAGCAATTCCACATTAGAGATGGGTTTTAACTGGGATAAATTGCTTGTAAACTCTTCTATGCTTAGTATTTCTGGAGAAAAAACCGTTTGTTGGTACACATGTGGTATATTGTTTTTCAGGAAAACGCCCGCTCTTTTACTTGGTAAAACAAAGGTAAGATTAGCAATGATTTCTTTATTTGCTTTAAGTGTTTGGAGTACTTCATGAATAAATGTTGTCATAGTATAAAAATAAAAAACGCTCCGAAAAATCGGAGCGTTTTTAAAACTATTTTATGTTATAATCAGCTTATTTTACTAAGTTAATTTCAACTCTTCTGTTGTTTGCTCTACCAGCTCTAGTTTTGTTAGAATCAATTGGTCTAGATTCTCCATAACCTTCGTGAGTAAGTCTATTAGAAGCAACACCATTAGAAATTAAGTAATTCATTACAGAACTAGCTCTTTCTTTAGATAACTTCATGTTTAATGCTTCGCTACCTACGCTGTCTGTATGACCTTCAATATTGAACTTAGCATTTGGATACTCTTTTAAGATTCCAATAATGTTTTGTAACACTTCAGCTGATTGCTCTTTAATTGAAGATTTACCAGTGTCGAATAAGATAGTTTTAGCATAGGCATTTAATGATTTCTGTACTGCCTCAGTTACCTCTGGACAACCTTGGTTAGCAACTGTTCCAACTTTGTCTGGACATAAATCATCTTTATCAGCAACACCATCTCCATCTCTATCTGGCCAAGGACATCCATTGTTTGCAGCAGGACCAGCTTCGTTTGGACATTTATCATCTTTATCAGCAATTCCATCACCATCAGCATCAGGACAACCGTTTAATTCTTTAGGACCAGCAACTGTAGGGCAGTTATCTTTGTTATCAGGAATTCCGTCGCCATCAGTATCAGGACATCCATTGAATTCAGCTAAACCAGCTTCATTTGGACATTCGTCTTTGCTATCTTCAATACCATCTCCATCAGTATCAGGACAACCGTTAAATTCAGCTAAACCAGCTACTTCTGGACAAGCATCATCTTTGTCGTAGATACCATCTCCATCTGTGTCTTTTCCTCCAAATTTAAATGTTAAACCTGCATAGTGTTGGAAGTGTGTAGCTAAATAATCTTCGAACGCATGTTTGTATGTACTTTGTAAAGTAAATCCAATATTTTCAGTAAACCATAAGTTAAGACCAAGTGCACCATTAAGGGTTCCTGCTCCAATTTCGTCTACCCAAGTGTAACCACCACCTACTCCTAGGTAAGGCTCAACTACTTTAGAATTAATTAATTTTGCGAAACTATATTTAACAGTTCCATCTACTCCGTAATAAGACATATCACTTACATCAGCATCTCCCCAACTTTCAATTTTGTTGATAGACCCAGTAACTCCAAAAGAGAAACCATTGCTAAAATACTTTGAAACTGTAAGACTTGATAATGAAGGTAAGATATTCCAGTGATCACGAGCATTAAAATACTCATCGAAATAATCACCAAGTGGAGCATCTTCTCCTGTTGGATAGAAATCAACGGCGTTTACTCCTAGACTGATAGCCCATGGATTGTTTTCATCTTGTGCATTAATGTTGCTAAAACTTAACATAAGCAACATTGCGAACAATAATCTGCTAAGATTTTTCATATTCAAAAATTTAATTTTTAAGTGTTAATTGTAAGCAAAAGTAAGTTGTTAAATGTTATTAACAAAGACAAATATAGAAAAATATTGAATAATTTACCTAAAATCTGCTTGTTTGTATAAATTTTTTAAATTATTTCTAAAACTTTTCCAATTTTTATAAAGGCATTGATAGCCTTATCCAAATGCTCCCTTTCATGGGCTGCAGATAATTGAACCCTTATTCTTGCTTTTTCCTTTGGAACAACTGGGAAAAAGAATCCAATAACGTAAATACCTTCTTTTAACAATAAATTTGCCATGGTTTGTGCTAGTTTGGCATCGTACAACATCACTGGTACAATGGCCGAATCCCCATCTATGATATCGAAACCGGCTTTTTTCATACCTGCTTTAAAGTAATTGGTGTTTTCTTCTAGTTTATCTCTTAAGGACGTGTTATTTTTTAACATATCGAATACCTTAATAGAGGCTCCTACTATTGCAGGCGCTAAAGAATTTGAAAACAAGTAAGGTCTTGATCTTTGACGTAGTATTTCAATAATCTCCTTTTTGCCTGTAGTGTAACCTCCCATGGCTCCTCCCAGTGCTTTTCCAAGGGTTCCGGTAATAATGTCTACTCTTCCCATCACATTTTTTTCTTCAATGGTGCCTATTCCTGTTTTTCCTATAAAACCTGCAGCATGGCATTCGTCTACCATTACCAAAGCATCATATTTTTCTGCTAAATCGCATATTTTGTCCAATGGAGCCAATAGTCCGTCCATGGAGAAAACGCCATCTGTAACAATAATTTTAAATCGCGCACCATTTTTATTGGCTTCCATTAACTGAGTCTCCAAATCGGACATATCGTTGTTTTTATAACGATATCTGGCTGCTTTGCACAATCTTACACCATCTATAATGGAGGCATGATTTAAAGAGTCTGAAATAATCGCGTCTTCAGCGCCAAACAAGGGTTCAAAAACACCTCCATTGGCATCAAAAGCTGCTGCATATAAAATGGTGTCTTCTGTGTCATAAAAATCGGCAATTTTATGTTCCAATTCTTTGTGAATATCTTGTGTTCCACAAATAAAACGAACCGACGACATCCCAAAACCATGTGTATCCATAACATCTTTTGCTGCTTGAACCACCTCTGGATGAGACGATAGACCCAAATAATTATTGGCACAAAAGTTTAAAACTGTTTCGCCTGTGTTCAAGGTTATTTCCGCTCCTTGGGCAGAGGTTATAATGCGTTCGGTTTTAAATAATCCACTGTCCTTAATTTCCTGTATTTCGTTTTCTAAATGTTCTTTGATTTTTCCGTACATGTCTTGGTTGTTTTTTTACAAATTTAAAATTCTTTTACTTCTATCCCATCATTAATGTAAACAAGTATTTTTTTAGACACTGTAAAATTCATTTCCATCAATACATTTTTGTATGCTTCCAGCTGTAAAATGTGTTTCTTGTCTGGTGCGCCAGTTTTATAATCCAATATGGTTACTTGGTTTTGTTTGTTGATTATCAATCTGTCTGGACGATACTTGATTCCAGACTTGCCAATGATATCGCGTTCATTGTAAACTGTGTCTTCTGTTAAAAAATAAGGCTCCAAAATTTCATGTGCAACAATATTTAAAATAAGTTCTTTTAAAACTAAGGCTTGATCGGCTGTTATAACGTTGGCATTTATAAAGTCATGCATTACAAAATCAACATCTGCTTTCGTTTTAATTTTAGACATGATATGGTGCAACAAATTCCCTTTCTCTATGGCTTCTTTTTGGGATGTGTCCCACAGATACCCTGAATTGGTAACGATTCTTATTTGATGCTCATGTTTGGGAGTTGATATAAACGCCGTTTGTTTTAAAGTCGGGTTGATTTCTTTCTTTTTTTCTGAAGTTTTTATTGGGTTTCCAAACTGATATATCCATTGATTTTCATCCCAAAGCTTGATATGGAGCAAATAATCAATAAAAAATCCGGAATATGTGTTCTGGTTAGCTTCGCCTTTGCTACCGATGTCTTTTTTTGAAATAACGTGCAACTGTTCCTTAGCTCTAGTTAAAGCCACGTAAAGCAGGTTAATATTGTCAAGTTCCAACTCTGAACGATGGGTTTGATAAATTTCCTTTCCCGTATCGCCAAAATTTTCAAAATCTTTATTAAAATTCAGCAACGTGTATGGAAATCCACAAAAGCTTGCTTGATCAATAGGAAACCATTCTTTAGCTTCAATTTCTTTATAAATATCCAAATCTGCAAAAGGGAAGATAACCACTGGAAACTCCAAGCCTTTGGATTTATGTATGGTCATTATTTGCACAGCTTCTTGCCCTGAAGGCGAAACGATGCTTAACGTATCTTTTTTCTTTTCGAAATGTTCTATAAAACCGGATAGGTCCGATAATTTCTTTTGAGAATATTCAAATACAAAATCCAAGAAATATTGCACATACGCATTTGACGTTTGCACCAGGTTAAATGATCTTACCAAGGTTTCAGCAAGTTCAAACAAAGACAGCTGCATCAACTCATTATGGTTTAATTTTATCTGAAATTCTTCCAGTTTGTTGATTAAATCTGCTAAATCCAGTTCAATAAAAGACTCAAAAAATGCATGTTTATCTTCAACCTCAAACCGTTCTGCCAAATAATACAAGACCAGGATTTTAATGTCGTTGTTTTTTGGCTGTTCCATCAGTTTTAAAAAATCTACAATGAAGCTAACTTCTTCTGAATATTTCAACAACAAGGTTTCCGAAGAAATAAGAGGAACCTGATGTTCGTTTAAATAATCGGCAATTGCAACACCTTCTTTTTTCTTTCTAACCAAAATACAGATCTCACTGTAAGAAAAGCTATTATCCAAACATCTATTTATACATTCCAGGGTTTTTTCGGCATACAATTGTTGGGCATCATCTTCTTTTTGAATGTTTAAAAACTCCAAACCAACAAATCCCTCTTGGGTTTTGGTTACTTCTTGATAGGATGCTTGGTACAATTTTTTATAATTTTCATTGCCAAACTTAGTGTTGGACAAATACTCAAAAAATCCATTGTTAAATTTTAAAATTTCTTGAAAACTTCTGAAGTTTTGTGGCAGATTTTCAACATCTTGAATAATCTGAAAAGGCTTTTCTGTTTTATTGAACAGGTCTATAAATTGTTCAGCTTTCCCTCCTCGCCACCTGTATATGGCTTGTTTGGCGTCTCCAACCAAAAGTACAGAGCCTATTTCGTTATTTAAGTTTTCTTGAGATAAACTGTTGTCCATTAAAGGTTTTAGGTTCTCCCATTGCAGCACAGAAGTATCTTGAAACTCATCAATAAAATAGTGTTTAAATCGCTCTCCCAAACGCTCATAGATAAAAGGTGTAGGTTGGTTTTTTATCTCGTTGCTTATCAGCTCGTTAAACTCTGAAATCAACACCTTATTTTGTTCATTTTTTAAAGCATTCAATTCCTTGTTTATGGCATTTAAAACAGATAAAGGTGTGATATTTTTATAAAAAGCCTTTAAAAATTTATAATGAAAAAACGCTTTTTTGGTATCGTTGAAAACGGTTGCAATTTGAGGTTGTATGTTTTCTATTGTTGCTGCCACATCTGCAGAAACCCTTTTAGGGTACAAGGTTCTGGTCTCAATCTCTTCTTGCCATTTGGAATCAAAACCAATGGTAAAATTTTTGCTTGCCAGTTTTTGAAAGTGCTTTGGTAAATAACTGCCTGAAAAATCATCATACTGTAAGCCACACTCTTCTATATATGTTAAGATTTCTTGTGCTTGGTTAACAAGTAAGGTTTCGGTAGCCAATATATCGTTTCGCAATTGGTTTTTTAGTGCTTTAAAATCTTCTAAAGACTTGTTTTTTAGTGTATTTATAAAAAACAAATCCTCCTCACTAACCAAGAGTTTTGAAATTTTATTAAAATCGTAAGATACATCCCAGCTTTTGTCATCGTCTGCTTTTTCTATTGCAAAATCTATTAATATGTTGGTAAGTTCCTTTTCGGTTCCGGCTTTGGAAATCAATCTGTCCACAGCTTCATTTAACAGGGCTTCTTGATCCAGCTCGACTTCAAAGTTTAAAGGTAATTTTAAATCATACGCAAAGGTTCTGATAATTCTGTGTGTAAAGCCGTCAATGGTAGAAATATCAAAAGCAGCATAATTATATACAATGGTATTTAACAAACGTTTGGATTTGTTGTGAATGGCTTGAGGAGACATATTCAACTCTTCACAGATCATTAAAAACATGTCGTTGGGATGCTCCAAAATGTTTTCAGAAGAAAAAACCCTTAACGTATCAATAATACGCTCTTTCATTTCACTGGCTGCCTTATTGGTGAAGGTAATTGCAAGAATGTTTTTAAACGTATCGTAAAAAGGGGATTTCAATATAATTTTTAAATATGCTTTTACCAAAGTAAAAGTCTTTCCACTTCCTGCCGAAGCATTATAAACCAAAAAAGAGCTTTTTTTATCCATAAAGTAGAAAATTTTACACAAGATAAAAACTATCAATGATTTGATAGGTATTTATTATTTTTAATTGCTGCTATTTATACGTAAATTTGAAAGAATTAAATATTAACAATTAAAAATTTAAATATTATGGCTTTCGAATTACCGAAATTGAAATATGCTTATGATGCTTTAGAGCCTCATATAGATGCACGAACAATGGAAATACACCATACCAAACACCATCAAGGTTATACAAACAATTTAAACAACGCCATAGAAGGCACAGACTTAGAAGGAAAAACCATTGAAAACATCCTTATTAACCTGGACATGAACAACAAAGCTGTTAGAAACAATGGTGGAGGTTTCTATAACCATTCCCTTTTCTGGGAAGTTATGAATCCTGAAGGTAAAGGATATTTGTCTGGAGATTTAAAAGATGCCATTATTGCCCAATATGGCAATGTAGATGCCTTTAAAGACGCTTTTAGCAAAGCTGCTGCAACCCAGTTTGGTTCTGGTTGGGCTTGGTTATGCGTTCATAAAGGTGGAAAAGTGGAGATTTGCTCTACACCAAACCAAGACAATCCCCTAATGCCTGGAGTAGGTTGTGGTGGCACACCAATTTTAGGATTGGATGTTTGGGAACATGCTTATTATTTAAACTATCAAAATAGAAGACCAGATTATATCAATGCTTTCTTTAACGTTATTAACTGGAACGAGGTTGAAAGACGTTATGCAGAAGCAAAATAAGTTTAGATGACTTAAAAAAAAAGCAAACCCAACTTGGGTTTGCTTTTTTTTTAGCTTGTTTTTAAAAAGAGACATTTGGTAGAATAAAATTCTATCTTTCAGTTTGTAAGATACCTGCCTTTGTAGGTATCAAATGAAAAAAGGTGAACGAGAGTTCACCTTTTTTGCCCCAAATCTACCATAAACTTAACCTACTTATGTTATGGTAGGCCAAATATAGAATGGTCGTTACTCTTAAAAAAAATAAATAGATAAACGGCTTATAAATTAGGCTAAAAGAGGATATATTAATTATTTAAGGGTAAAATCCCCTTAAATATGAAGTTGAAGATATTTTTTTTGCCTTAAAACTGAAAAGAAGAAAATAAAAAAAGGCGAACGAAAGTTCACCTTTTTTTGCCCCAAATCTACCATGAACTTAACCTACTTATGTTATGGTACATCTAATGTAGTTTTATTTTATTTAATGTTTTTAAATTTTTAGACGAAATGCATATTTATCAGTTAAAAGTATGTTTTTGATAGACAAACCGTTTAAAATTAATGATTTAACCCTAGTCTTGAAATTAATACGCACGTTCTTTATTCCCTTCATAGAAATTAATAAAAGCCCTATTAACCACACGATTACCTCCTACGGTTGGATAGTTTCCTGTAAAATACCAATCCCCAAAATTTTTAGGACAAGCTTTGTGCAAATTTTCCACAGGTTGAAAAATGGTAACAACTTCTGCTTTTACAGTATCGTCTGAGATCAATTCTGCAATTTTATTGGATATGGCCTCATCTGAAAACTCAGAATATAAATCTTTTACAAAATTTCTAACGTCCTTGTCTTCTAAATGTACCTGTGCTTTACATTTTTCATAAACCTCTTGTACCAAATGGTATTTGTTGTTTTCTTCCAGCAACTCCAACATGGCCCTAAAAGCAATTAAATCTTCAAGTCTTGCCATGTCTATACCATAACAATCAGGATAACGAATTTGAGGTGCAGAAGAAACCACTATGATTTTTTTAGGATACAATCTATCCATCATTTTTATGATACTCTTTTTAAGCGTTGTTCCCCTTACAATACTGTCGTCTATAATAACCAGGTTATCAGTTGGTTTAATAACACCATAGGTAACATCGTAAACGTGAGCCACCAAATCGTCACGACTACTGTCTTCCGTGATAAAGGTTCTTAATTTAACGTCTTTAATGGCTATTTTTTCAATTCGAGGTCTTTCGCTTAAAATATCTGTTACTTTTTCTGCAGACAAACCTCCATTGCCATTCAATATTGCTTGTGTTTTCTTTTTGTTTAAATGCTCTTCAACCGTTTCTATCATTCCAAAGAAAGAGGTTTCTGCTGTATTTGGAATATAAGAGAACACCGTGTTTTTAGTGTCGTTATCAATGGCTTCAAGAACTTTTGGCATTAATAGTTTTCCCAATTTTTTACGTTCTTGATATATTTCAGCGTCACTTCCCCTTGAAAAATATATACGTTCAAAAGAACATGCTTTTCTCTCTAAAGGTTCAATGATTTTTTTAATGGACACATCACCAGATTTTTTGGTAATGATAGCATGACCTGGCTCCAGCTCCTTTACATCTTCAAAAGCCACATTGAAAACCGTTTGGATTACGGGACGTTCTGAAGCTACAACCACAACTTCGTCGTCTTTATAGTAATAAGTTGGCCTTATTCCTGCTGGATCCCTTAACACAAAGGAATCTCCATGACCTAAAAGTCCAGCCATGGCATAACCACCATCCCAGTTTTTAGAAGCACGCTTTAAAATTTTTGCCACATTCAATCGCTCGGCAATTAAAGGTGAACATTCTATTTTACTATAACCTTCCTTTTTAAGTTGTTTGTATTTTTTTGCAACGGCATCGTCTAAAAAATGTCCTATTTTTTCCATAATGGTTATGGTATCTGCCATTTCTTTGGGATGCTGTCCTATTCTAACCAATCCATCAAATAACTCATTTACATTGGTCATGTTGAAATTTCCAGCTACAATAAGATTTCTGTGCATCCAGTTGTTTTGTCTTAAAAACGGATGTACGTTTTCCACACTGTTCTTTCCAAAGGTGCCATATCTTACATGACCCAAAAGCACTTCGCCTATATATGGCAAGTGCTTTTTTTGCTTAGCAACATCATCTTTATATTCTGGATGCTCAAGCATTTCTTTATTGATGCGTTCGTTAATTTGAGCAAAAATATCTTGAATGGGTTGTTGCGCTATGGAGCGTACACGACTTATGTATCTTTCTCCAGGTTTGGTATCTAATTTAATGCTGGCAAAACCTGCACCATCTTGACCACGATTGTGCTGTTTCTCCATCATGAGATACATTTTGTTCACACCGTAAAAAGCTGTTCCATACTTTTTATGATAAAATTCTAAAGGTTTTAAAAGCCTAATATGGGCAATTCCACATTCATGTTTTAAAGCATCGCTCATTGTAATTTATGTTGTAGTTGTTGTTTGTTTTTAGTATTCATGTTCCTGTTTACCGCAAGACAGGTTTACCGTAATGAAAAATATAATCAAAAAACGCGCTCAATTGTGAGCGCGCTTGTTTATGTTAATTCGATATCGAATTGTGTTAAATTTTTAAATTCTTGCAAACGTTGATGCACCTCCTTGCTTTTTAAATCTGTCATGCGCTCAGTACCAAATTTTTCAACACAAAAGGATGCCAAGGTTGAGCCGTAAATAACAGCGTTTTTCATGTTTTCAAAAGAAACGTCTTCTGTTTTTGCCAAATAACCTGCAAAACCTCCAGCAAAAGTATCTCCTGCTCCTGTAGGATCAAACACTTCTTCTAAAGGTAGGGCCGGAGCAAAAAACACATTGTCTTTATGGAACAACAAAGCACCATGTTCCCCTTTTTTAATCACCACGTACTTTGGACCCATTCCATGTATTTTTCTAGCTGCGACAACCAATGAATATTCTCCTGTTAATTGACGTGCTTCTTCATCGTTTATGGTTATTACATCTACTTTACTTATTACGTTCAGCAACTCTGTCAAAGCACAATCCATCCAGAAATTCATCGTGTCCAAAATAACCAGTTTTGGTTTGGTGTTCATTTGTTCCAAAACACTCAATTGGACGTTGGGATGTAAGTTTCCTAACATTACAATATCAGAATCCCTGTAATTTGTTGGAACCACTGGATTGAAATCTGCAAGCACATTCAGTTCTGTAGCCAAGGTATCGCGAGAATTCATATCGTTGTGATATTTCCCACTCCAAAAGAAAGTTTTTCCTTCTTTTACTATTTCCACACCAGAAATATCGATATTTTTATTTGCCAAAAGGTCTAAATATTCTTGAGGGAAATCGCCTCCAACTATGGAAACCACAGATGCATCCACGTTAAATTGCGAAGCTGCCAACCCTATAAAGGTTGCTGCTCCTCCAAGAATTTTGTCAGTTTTTCCAAAAGGGGTTTCAATCGCATCAAAAGCTACGGTTCCTACTATTACTAATTTGCTCATATTGAGGTTTGAAAATTTGGTGCAAATATAAGGTATTTAGCCACGAATACACGAAAGATTTTTTTAAATAAATATTTATTTCCTGCCAAAATCAGCTGGGATTTCGCCCCAAGCTTTGGTTTCCCATTTAACAATAGTTGTGGTGTAATTGTTTTCTTTTAGCCAGTTTACAGCTCTATCTACCAGCTCAAAAAGTGTTTTGTTTTTTTGGTTTCGCTCCAATTTGGTGTTACATGATTTCTTTTTTACCCAACTCATGGCTGTTTTGGAGTCTGTATAAATAATACGGTCACTGTTATGTTGTTTTAAAAAAGCCAATCCGTGAACAATGGCGAGAAATTCGCCAATATTATTGGTGCCTTCTTCAAATGGTCCTTGAATAAAAAGCTGTTTTTTGGTTTTGGTATCCACACCTCGATACTCCATTTTTCCAGGGTTTCCGCTAGAGGCAGCATCCACAGAAATGGAATGGTAGTTGGGTTGACCTATTTTTTTAAGTTGATCTTCAGTAAGACTGGAACTGAACTTCTTGTTTTTACCTATATAGTCTTTATAGTTGCCATTTAAAGCTTTTTTGGCAGCATCAAAAGTTTCAAAAGATTTGTATTGGGCTCCTTCAAAGTCTTTTATTTGTGCTTTGCAATCGTGCCAAGACTCAAAAACACCTGTTTTGTGGCCTTTCCAAACTGTGTAATATTTTTTTTTCTTCTTACTCATTGTATCATTGCAGGCTAAGTGGACATCCTTTAAATGCAAGTTTCGGTATTAATTTATTGATAAGGTGCTTTTGACTTCGCTCAGCGCAACATTTTAGCTACTTTAATAACTTTTCAACAACCTTCGGAAAATGTTCCATTTCCAATTTATGAATATTGGCAGCTACATGTTGTGCAGTATCAGTAGGCAAAACTTTGCATTTAGCTTGAAAAATAATGGCTCCCGCATCATAATGTTCATTTACATAATGTATGGTAATTCCTGTTTCTGTTTCTTTATTGTTGACTATAGCTTCATGGACATGGTTTCCATACATACCCTTTCCACCA
>NZ_CAXATZ010000010.1:0-84219 GCF_963971605.1 uncultured Xanthomarina sp. | reverse complement strand
ACTGAAAGACTATATTGATGAAAACATGCCAGAGTACGATGTTCGTGTTTCTGTACTGGGTCACATGCAACGTGGTGGCTCACCATCTTGTTTTGATCGTGTGCTTGCCAGTAGGATGGGAGTAAAAGCAGTAGAATCCTTATTGGAAGGAAAAACCAATTATATGGTTGGAATCTTGGACAATAAAATGGAGCTAACATCCTTGGATAAGGCCGTTAAAGGAAAGTCGGAAATAAATATGGAATTGCTTCGTGTATCAGATATCATGACCACTTAGGATTTCAAAATGATAAGAATTAATAATAACAAAGAATAAATAATCATATAAGAATGTCAAAATTAAAATTAGGAATTAACGGTTTCGGAAGAATAGGAAGACTCGTATTTAGAGCAGCATTAAAACAGAATATTGAAGTTGTAGGTATCAACGATTTATTGGAAGTTGATCATTTGGCCTATTTGTTGAAATACGACTCTGTACATGGCAGATTTGATGGAACCATTGATATAAAAGATGGACAATTAATAGTAAATGGAAAAACCATTAGGGTCACTTCAGAAAAGGACCCAAGAAACCTTAAATGGAACGAGGTTCAGGCAGACGTAATTGCAGATTGTACTGGTGTTTTCAAGACTTTGGAAACGGCTCATTATCACATTGAAGCTGGAGCAAAAAAAGTTGTGGTGTCTGCTCCAAGTAAAGACATCCCTATGTTTGTTATGGGTGTAAACCATAAAGACATCAAGGCTTCAAACATCATTGTATCCAACGCCTCTTGTACCACAAACTGTTTGGCTCCTATGGCTAAAGTCATGGATGACAATTTTGGTATAGAAGAAGCCCTTATGACAACCATTCATGCCACAACAGCATCACAATTTACAGTAGATAGCCCATCCAGAAAAGATTTTCGTTCAGGAAGAAGCGCTTTGGTCAATATCATACCTGCATCCACAGGAGCAGCTAAAGCTGTTGGAAAAGTCATCCCAAAATTAGATGGAAAATTAACAGGCATGGCGTTTAGAGTGCCAACGGCAGATGTGTCTGTTGTCGATTTAACCGTGAGAACCCAGAAAGAAACCTCTCTCGATGAAATTAAAGCAGCTTTTAAAAAAGCTTCAGAATACGAAATGAAAGGGATTCTGGGTTATACCGAAGAAAAAGTGGTGTCTCAGGATTTCGTGGGTGAAACAAGAATTTGTGTCTTTGATGCAGATGCAGCCATTGAATTAAACTCAAAATTTTTCAAACTGGTAGCCTGGTATGACAACGAATATGCTTATTCGGTAAAACTAGTGGAATTGTCAGAACTTGTTCATTCGTTATAAACGTATTAACTTTTTAAATTCCATATGCTGTTTTAATTAATAGTATGTGGAATTTTTATATTTTTAACTCATGATATTAATTGTTGACAGTGGTTCTACAAAAGCAGATTGGATGTCTGTGGATTCTAAAGGACATCGGCTTTTGGATAAAATTCAAACCAAAGGACTCAATCCTGCCATTTTAAATGAAAAAGAACTTCAAGATGTCATTCTTTCCAATGCTAACTTAATATTCCATAAATCTGAAGTAACCCATATATTTTTTTATGGTGCAGGTTGTGGGACAGACAAGCCAAAACACTTGCTTAAGCAGGTGTTGGAATCCATTTTTACTCAAGCAAAAGTAGAAGTCCAAGAAGACACGTTGGCAGCAGTAAGGGCAAGCATAAATCATGAAAATGAAGCTGCAGTTGTGTGTATTTTGGGAACAGGTTCCAACTGTAGCTATTTTGATGGTAAGAACCTGCACCAACGGGTAGAGTCCTTGGGTTATACCATTATGGACGATGCAGCCGGAAATTATTATGGCAGACAGTTACTTCGTGATTATTATTTTCATCATATGCCAAATTCGTTAAAAACAGCTTTTTCACAAGCCTATGATGTAGAAGCAGATACCATTAAATTCAATTTATACAAACAACCAAACCCAAACGCTTATTTGGCTTCTTTTGCTGAATTCATGTTTTCGCATAAGGATTCGACATATATAAAAAACCTCATTAAACAAGGGCTTCGTACGTTTTCTAAAAACATGGTTTTGCAATTTTCCGAAGAAATAAAAACAGTTCCAGTACACTTTGCTGGTTCCATAGCTTTCCTGTCTAAAGAAGAAATTTTTGAAATTGCCGAAGAATTCAACTATAAAGTTGGAAATATTGTTAAACGTCCCATAGAAGGACTGGTAACTTATCATATAAATCAATTACATTCATGGAAATAGCAATTATAGCTCACGATGGAAAAAAAGCTGAGATGGTTCAGTTTTTAAATGAACATAAAGAGATTCTGCTTCAAAAAAATATTTCCCTGGTTTCAACTGGAACAACTGGAAAAAAGGTTAAAAAGGCAGGCTTTGAAGTTTTAAGACTACTTTCAGGCCCTTTGGGTGGAGATGCGCAAATTGCTGCAAGGGTAGCTGAAGGCAAATGCAACATGGTTTTGTTTTTTAGGGATCCCTTGGAAAAACATCCTCATGAACCAGATGTGCTCATGCTCATGCGTCTTTGTGATGTGCATGATGTCCCTTTAGCAACCAATCCTGCCACAGCTGAGTTATTAATGAAAGGTTTGTAAATTTATTCTGTATAAACCCTGTTTTCCTGTTCCGCAACCCGAATAAAAGTGGTTCTTTTGGTCAGTTCTTTTAATCGTTGGGCACCAACATAAGTACAGGTGCTCCGCAAGCCTCCTAAAATGTCCTGAAGTGTGGTTTCTACCTCGCCTTTGTATGGTACTTCAACGGTTTTGCCTTCACTGGCTCTATATTCTGCTACGCCACCAACGTGTTTGTCCATGGCTGTTGCAGAGCTCATTCCATAAAACTGTTTGTACTTTGTGCCATGTCTTTCAATAGTTTCTCCACCACTTTCCTGATGTCCAGCCAACATGCCTCCAAGCATCACAAAATCGGCTCCAGCACCAAAGGCTTTCGCCACATCTCCAGGAGTTGTACAACCTCCATCGCTAATTATTTGGCCTCCCAATCCATGAGCGGCATCAGCACATTCTATAATGGCGGAAAGTTGCGGATAACCAACACCTGTTTTTACTCGTGTGGTACATACGGAACCAGGACCAATGCCTACTTTAATAATGTCTGCTCCAGACAACAAGAGTTCTTCTACCATTTCCCCTGTAACCACATTTCCCGCAATTATGTTTTTTTTTGGATATTGTTCCCTGGTTTTCTTCACAAAATTTACAAAATGTTCAGAGTAACCATTGGCCACATCAATACATATAAATTTTAAGTGAGGATGCAATTTAAAAATAGTGGCTAATTTTTCGGAATCCTGTTTTCCAGTTCCTGTGCTTATGGCAATATAATCTTCAATTTGCTCAGGAGCATTTTTTAAAAACTCTTTCCATTCCGGAATGGAATAATGCTTATGTATGGCAGTAAACAACTTATGTTTACTTAATGCCCTAGCCATTTCAAACGTACCAACAGTGTCCATGTTGGCTGCCATGATTGGGATGCCATGCCAAGGTAACTGACTGTTTAAGAAAGTGAAATTCCGTTCCAGATTTACTTGAGACCTACTTTTTAAAGTGGAACGTTTGGGTCTTATCATCACATCTTTAAAACCTAATTTAATGTCTTGTTCTATGCGCATCTTGTCAATGGGTTTGGTTACTTTCAAAAATACAAGTTCTTGGAAAAAACTCCTTTGAAAAAGTAAAATTTAAAAACTCATTTATTAACAATATGTTTATAGAAACTAAATTACTGAATAGATGTTTTTGGTTTGAATTTCATTTTAGAAAGAGTAACTTCGTTTCCTAAATATTTTCTAGACCCTCTATATTATGAAGTTTAATAACTTGCTGTTTTATGTGATTTTATGTTTTATGTATGTCACTAGCCAAGCTCAAAAAAACAATCTTTCAAAGCTTACCATTCCAGAAATCATGCAAGGAGATGGATTTGTGGGACATTTACCATCTCATGTTAATTGGTCCAATAATAGTGACAAGATCTATTTTGATTGGAATCCGGAAGCAGCATTAAGCGACTCGCTTTATTTGTATCATCTAAAAAACGATAAATTTTCTAAAGTAGATTTTGAAACAGAGTATGCATTAGCGTCTTTTGATTTTATTTTCAACACTGACAAAACAAAGAAAGTTTACACAAAACATGGAGATGTTTTTTTGGTTGATGTTTCATCCAATAAAACCCTACAGGTAACACAAACAATGGATTACGAAAGTCAGGCCCATTTTACAGATAACGATAACAAAATAGCATATGTTAATGAAAAAAATATCTACACCTGGGATTTGGAAACAGGAACAACAACCCAAGTCACAAACTTTGTTAATAAGGAGAAGACTGAAAAACCTAAGAGTGAGAAAGACATTTGGTTAGAAAAAGATCAGTTGGAATTATTTGAGGTTTTAAGAACACGTAAAGAAAAATCTGATAAGCACGATAGCTTGATGACCCGTTTTGACACTAAAAAACCTTTAAAGATTGTGCTTGACGGAAAATCTGTAATAAACCAAAAAATGAGTCCAGATGGTAAGTATGTGACTTACGTAACTGCAAAAAAGCCAGAAAACAAAAAAACCATCATGCCTCATTACGTAACGGAATCTGGTTATACCGAAAATGAAAACACGCGTTCTAAAGTAGGGGATGAGCCTACTGAATATAGTATGTTTGTTTATGATATTGCAAACAAGAATAACTATCCTGTTGTTTTGGATAACCTAGATGGTTTGGATTATATTCCAGAATACACCAAGGAGTATCCTGATAAACCATATAAAAACGATAACCGAATTGGTTATATTTCCGGACCTACTTGGAGTCCAGATGGTAATTATGCCGTTTTGGATATTATTGCCAACGATTATAAAGACCGTTGGATTGTTTTATTGAACGTTGAAGATGGCACTATAGAAAACCTAAATCATCAGCATGACGAAGCTTGGATTGCTGGTCCTGGAATTGGAGGTTACGGAGGAGGCGTTTTAGGTTGGATGCCAGATAATAAATCTATTTGGTATCAATCTGAAAAAACAGGCTATTCGCATTTATATACTTTGAATGTGAATTCTAAAAAAGAAAAAGCACTTACAGCAGGTTCTTTTGAAATATATAACCCACAGATTTCAAAGGATCAAAAACGTTGGTATTTTACTGCCAATAAAAATCACCCTGGAGATCGTCAATTTTACAGTATGCCAATTCAAGGAGGTACAATTACAGCATTAACAGAGCGCATAGGTAACAATGAGGTTGTTCTGTCCCCAGACGAAAAGCAAATGGCAATCTTGTATTCCTATACAAACAAGCCAACAGAACTATATGTAAAGGCAAATCCGTTGTTTGCATCAAAAGCAACTTCTCCTAAACAGATTACCTATTCTACAACTAAAGTTTTTAACGACTATCCATGGAAAGACCCAGAAATCATTAGCTTTAAAGCAGACGATGGAGCACAAGTCCATGCTAGATTGTACCAGCCAAAAACTGAGGTTAAAAACAAAGCAGCTGTTATTTTTGTGCATGGAGCAGGATATTTGCAAAATGCCCATAAATGGTGGAGCAGTTATTATCGTGAATATATGTTCCACAATTTATTGGTTGATAATGGTTATACTGTGTTGGATATAGATTATCGTGGAAGTGCAGGCTACGGAAGGGATTGGCGAACAGGGATTTACAGACATATGGGAGGAAAGGATCTATCTGACCAAGTAGATGGAGCTGAATATTTAATTAAGAATTATGGCATTGATGCTGATAAAATTGGTATTTATGGTGGTTCTTATGGTGGCTTTATAACACTTATGGCCATGTTTAATGAAGCTGAAACCTTTAAAGCTGGAGCTGCTATTCGTTCTGTAGGGGATTGGGCAGCCTATAATCATGGGTATACAGCAAGAATTTTAAACACTCCAGTAACTGATAGTTTAGCATACAAAAGAAGTTCACCTATTTATTTTGCCGAAGGTTTGCAAGGCGATTTATTGATACTGCATGGCATGATAGACGATAATGTACACTTTCAGGATATGGTTCGTTTATCGCAACGTTTAATTGAATTGGGAAAAGAAAACTGGGAAATGGCCATATATCCAATAGAACGACATGGTTTTGTAGAACCAAGTAGCTGGACAGATGAGTATTTAAGGATTTATAAGCTGTTTCAAGAGAGTTTGCTTAAAGAATAAATCTAATTAGTATTATTACTTAAAAAAAATCCCATACAATAATGAAAAAAATAATACTAGTATTTTGTTTTTTTTCAACTTATGCGTTTTCTCAAAGTGAAGTTGAATCATATCTAATTAATAATATTGATTCAATTCAGAAAGCTATTAATTTGGATAGTTTTGGAAAATTGGATGCAATTCAAGGTATTCGAATCTGGTCAAACAGTCAGGTTGTTGAATTATATAAAAAAGACGAAAATATATATCTAGGCTGTATCATTAATTTTATAGCTCATTATAATTTTGAAAATGAATACGTGGATTATGTTTATGAAGAAAGCAAACTGTCTTCTAAACAAGCCAAAAAACTATTAAATCAAATTAATTTTGAAGAATTGAGATATTTAAATGCTTCAAATAATATAGAAGACAATAATCTAAAAATTGAAGGACTTTATAATTATATAATTGAATTTGGTTATAAAAATGAAATTAAAAGATATTCCTATTGGTTATCTACTAACAATGAATATGAAGTTCATGGAGTGCTAAAAATAAATAACATTCATAACTTTTTAATTAAGACTATTTCAAAACTTAAGCTAATAGAAAAGTTTAATAAGTTTAGAAATCAACTACCAAAAGGTATTTATGTTAATGGAAAAATGGTGTTTTATAAAACCTTCTAATTTCCGAATAATTATATGAAAGCCTGAGACATATATTTATAAAACGCACGCATAAAAAAGCTATAGAGTTTATTTACAGTTTTGGATATAGACAGTATAGTTGGCTAAAAGTTAAAGTTTTTTGAAATAACTTTAATAAATTGTCCAGACAAGAGAAAAAAAGCATCTACTTTAATTACTTTTTTGAAAAGTAGCTTAAGCTTATTTACAAGCCATCATGCTAATTTCTACATTTACAAATTTTGGTAAGTTGGCAACTTCTACAGTTTCACGAGCTGGAGCAGTAGCTTCATTGAAATAAGTTGCATACACCTCGTTTATTTTAGAAAAATTGTGCATGTCGCTAATAAAAATAGTGGTTTTAAAAACATTTTCAAAAGTCATGTCAGCAGCTTTTAAAACAGCTTTTAAGTTTTCCATAACCTGTTTGGTTTCCGTTTTTATATCGTCTAAAACCAATTCCATGGTTATAGGGTTTAAGGCTATTTGTCCAGATGTGTATAAGATATTGTTTACTAAAACAGCTTGATTGTACGGTCCTATGGGAGCAGGTGCGTGAGATGTATTTATTATTTTTTTCATGACCTATGTGTGTTTTAAAATTATAATTGCTTATCTGGTTGTCTTCTTTTATCGTATTTAAGATCTTTAAGCAGATTGGATTTTATGCCAATAAAGAAATTCCAAGAGGCTCTATCACTAAAAGGGATCCAGTTAAAACTCATTCTCCAACTCAATAAATCCCTTTCAAATCGTAAAGAGGTATAAGTAAAGCCATTGTTTTTAAAATCGTAACCGGAGGAGGCTCCAACTTTCCAACGAGGAGATATTTCAACATCACCAGAAAACATTAAGGAATGTGATGAAATTTCATTTTCTCTTCTGGAATTGGAGTAGTTCACGGCATAAGCTAGGCGTAAGCTCCAAGGGATCACAGTGGTATATAAATCGCTTGGTGTTTGGTTTTCCTCATCGTCATCTTCATAGAAGCTAGGGTTTTCGTAATCTAAGGAGCGTCCAAACATATCGTCTGCTCGACCACCACTTCTTAAGGTTTCTTCGTAGCTTTCTTGTGTTTCACCTCCAGAAAAGGTAGAGTTTGAAAGGGTATAATTCATGGTAACATTGGCACTTGTTAGCCTAAACAAACTACCTCCATTATCAATATTCCACATATCCACAAGATTGTTATTGTTGTCCAATGCATATGGATTTAGGGTAGCTCCAAAATTCACAGACATTTTATCTTTAAGCAGTTGTGTACTTCCAGAAATCCTCATTGGACTCCAGTTTAAAGAGTCTGCAGCAATATCATAGCCTGTACTGAAATTTAGGTTGTCCAATATTTTGATTTTTCTAGGTTCTGTTTGCGTGGAATCTTTGTCGCGAACCTTCATTTCTATATTGTTTCCCAATGCAAATCCAACAGTATTGGAATAATTTTTATTTGGAGCTCCAAAGACAGAACCTTCAAATTTGGAGTATTCAACTTGTTCCGATGTTAAACCATCTGCACTTATTACTTCGTAAGTATCATAATACTGATCAAAAGAAGGATTGATGGTATAGCTAATGGAAGGTCTCATAATATGCCTTAGCTTTTTTATTTTTCTATCTTCACCTTCCTTCTCAAAGTTGAACATTCCATAAAGTGTGGTACCCAAACTAGCATTGAAATTATAGGTTCTATAGGAAGCAAACCCATTGTTTTCATTGGTAATAACCTCCCTCGTGGTTTGGTCGTAATATTTATCCACTGTTTTAAAGGTCCAGGTTTCGCTATAGTTTGTGCCAGCACTCAGACTTAAATATTTAAAAACTTTAAAATTGGTTGTAAGAGGAATGCTATGGTTTATGCCGTTTTGGGCATCGTCCCACATTTCTTTCTTAAAGAAAAGCGAATCTGTGGTTTGGATCCTGTTTTCTGCCCTAATGTTATATTGAAAGTTGATGTTTTCTATAATTCCTTTTTTGGATCCTACTTTTGGCTCAAACGGATAAATTCTACTTACACTTGCCTGAAGGGTAGGCAGTGTCATGTTAATGCTTTCTGTATTGGTGTTTTGTGAATGTGTGGCAGCAACACTTAAGTTTACCTGTGGTTCCCCTTGAAAAGTTTTGGAATAAGAAATGGAGGAAGCCATGGTGTTGTTAAGAAAACTTGGTGAGTTAACTTGATTTATGGACTCTTGATAATACTTGCTGCTTCCAAGGTTTACAGATGCTGAAAATCTGGAATTGGGACTGGATTTTCCATCTTGGGTGTGAGACCACCTAATATTGTATATGGAAGTTTTGGAATAGTCTGGAAATCCACGTTCACTATTGATGAGGTTTTCGTACCTAAAACCTAAATTCCCCGTAAATTTATAACGTAAGGCATAGTTGCTTTCAAAACGTAACCCATAACTGCCATTGGTGTAATAATCCCCTAAAACAGCTAAGTCTATATAATCGCTAATTGCAAAATAATAACCACCATTCTGCAAGAAATAACCACGACTGCTTTGCTCACCAAAACTAGGGATTAAAACTCCAGAGGTTTGTTTTTTTGTTAAAGGGAAAAAACCAAAAGGCAACCCAATAGGTGTTGGTACATCTGCCACAACCATGTTGGTAAGACCTACTACAATTTTTTTTCCTGGTACCAATTTAATTTTATTGGCTTGAAAATAATATTCTGGGTTTTCTATGTCTTTGGATGTGGTAAAACGACCTTTATATAAAAAGATAACGGAATCGTTTTCTTTTTTGGTGATTGGCGCATATATCTGCATGCCTTGTTGTTCTGTTTTCGATTTAAAAATCAAGGCTTTTTCAGTATCGTAATTAAATCTTATGGAATCTGGTTCAACCAAATTGTCTCCTTGTTTAAAAGAAGGTCGTTGTGAGTAAACACCTGCAGAATCCTTAATGCGTCCAGCATATACTTCTTTTTTATTGTAATCTATAACAATAATTCCAGCTTTCAGTTCCATGTCCTCAAAATATACTTCAGCTTCATTATATAAATAAAGCTTTTGCTCCTTCATGTTAAATGAGGTGTAGTCTTTGGCCTTATAGGTAACTGTGGCGCTTAAGAGTTCTGGTTTTGGCTTTACAGAATCTTGTAAGGTGGAATCCTGACCAACTTCGGAAACCTCTAGTTTTTCTAAGGTGTTTAAATTTACAGAAACGGTATCCTCGACTTTTTCTGGTGAGACTGTACCTCCAGATTTTGGAATATCTTGAGCGAAGCCAAAAGTGTTGATAAACACTGTAAAACTTAAGGCAAAAAGTATGTAAAAGTTGTTTGTACGCAACGCTTTTAAATGTATTTTTGTAAAAGTATGGCTCGGTTTTTGAATTGCCAAAATTACATATATTTTTTGTGATTAATTTAATATTCACAAAAATTCGAAAATAAACTTTTACTTAATTAAATTGGGTAATAAACTCGCTCTATAGCTGTTATTATTATATGAAACACTTAAGCTGCATCTTTAAAAGTTTAAAACGTACAATGCTTTGTGTGACATGTTGATAATTATAAAAAACAATAGATATTATTTTATGAAATCGAAATTGATATTACTTTTTTTATCTGCTTTGTTTGTTTTGTCAAATTTCAGCAATTCCTTGCTTGCACAAGATAACTCAAATAAGTTTGTGGTGGTTTTAGACGCTGGTCATGGAGGTAAAGACCCAGGGAAACCATCTAAAGAAGGTTATAAGGAAAAGGATATTGCCCTTAAAATTGCCTTGGAAGTAGGAAAAGAATTGGAAAAAAATCCAGATATTAAAGTGGTTTACACCAGAACAAAAGATGTTTTTGTGGATTTGTTTAAAAGAGGTAAAATTGCCAATGAGGCCAAAGCGGATTTGTTTGTATCCATTCATTGCAATGCACACCATACACAAGCCTATGGCTCTGAAACCTATGTTCTGGGAATTCATAGAAACGATACCAATTTTAATGTGGCCAAAGCAGAAAACGAGGTAATTTATTTGGAAGACGATTACGAGAAAAACTATGAAGGTTTCGACCCAAATTCCCCAGGTTCCTTCATCGGTTTAACACTCATGCAAGAAGAGTATTTAGATCAAAGCATTTTATTGGCCAGTTTAATACAGGATAAATTTACAAATGTCTTAAAACGTAAGAATAGAGGTGTTAAACAGGCTGGATTTATCGTCTTGCATCAAACAATCATGCCTAGTGTTTTGGTGGAAACAGGCTTTATTACCAATAAAGCTGAAGGAGCTTATTTAAACTCCAATAAAGGACAAAAAGATATGGCTACTGCCATTGAAAAAGCCATCTTGGATTATAAAAATGCCATATACCAAAATGTGGACGATTTTGTTTATCAGGAAACCCAAACAGAAGAAACATTAAGTACTGAACCTGATGAAATTTTTAAAAATGTGGTATTTAAAGTCCAAATAGCAGCCAGTTCAAAAGAAATTGAATTGAAACCATACAACTTTAAAGGACTGGAAGATGTAACAAGGGATAAAATAAATGGCTTATACAAATACTTTTATGGTTATACCTCAAACTATACCAAGATCAAAGAATTCCAGAATTATGCAAAATCCAGAGGATATGTCTCTAGTTTTATTGTGGCATACAAAGATGGAAAACAAATACCTTTGGAAGAAGCACTAAAATCAACTGCAAATTAGAGCCATTCTTTATAATTTTATTTCTAATTTTGTTAGGTAACTAAATTTATACAATTTGAAACTATCTAGAGAAGTTAAAACGGCTATTTTGGTCATATTTGGAATTCTGTTCTTTATTTTTGGCTTTAATTATTTAAAAGGTAAAAATTTATTCAATGTTTCCGACGCTTACTATACCGAATTTGATTATAATGGTTTAACAACAGCCTCTCCTGTTACTATTAAAGGGAATAATGTTGGTAAAATCAACAAGATAACATACATTGTTGAAACTGGTAAAACCAGAGTGTCTTTTACAGTTGATGACGAATTGAAATTCTCTAAAAACAGTAAAATGAGACTCTATCCTTTAGGTCTCTTGGATGGCAACGGACTTGCCATTATTCCTGCTGATGACGACCAAATTGCCGAAGATGGCGATTTCTTGCAGTCTGAAGTGGAACCTGGTCTTATTAAAAACCTCTCCGAAAATTTTTCTGGTCTAAGTGAAGGCTTGGACGACACTTTAAAATCTGCCGATTCCCTTTTGGTAAGTATCAACGGTTTAGTGGAAGACGATTCTAAAGAAGGTCTTAAACACGCTATTAAAGAGCTTAATTTAACCTTAACTTCTTTTAAAAACCTCTCTGGTTCCTTTAACTCCTTGATTGCCAAAAACCAAGACAGTTTAACACAAGTTATCAGTAACTTTAACTCAATTAGTAAAGACTTGGCAGTGTTATCAAACGATTTAAAGGATGTTGAAATTTCCAAAACCATTTCAAGTCTTGATACCACTTTGCTACAAGTGAATGCCCTTTTGGCAGATATGGAAAATGGTGAGGGAACCTTAGGGAAATTGCTAAAAGACGACAAACTTTACCACAATTTGGAAGTGGCATCACAACAATTAAGCGAATTGCTTCAGGATGTAAAGTTAAATCCAAAACGCTATGTTAATGTATCTGTTTTTGGAGGAAAAAATAAAGAAGAATACGTAAAGCCAGAAGACGAAAGACAATAACTAACCTAATCTTATTATGAATTACCTTCCAAACATATTATTTGCTATAGCACTTATTGCTGGACTAGGGTTTTTTGCCAGAAATGTTAAAAAACTTATTAGAAACATCAAGTTAGGACAAGCTGTAGATGTAAGTGATAATAAAAGCCAACGCTGGAAAAACATGGCAAGAATCGCCTTGGGACAAAGTAAAATGGTTAAAAGACCCATTGCTGGATTCCTACACGTTATTGTATATGTTGGTTTCATTATCATCAATATTGAATTGTTGGAAATTGTTATCGATGGACTATTCGGGACTTGGCGAATATTCTCTTATTACCAAGAGCTTTATGGAGTTTTAATAGGTACTTTCGAAATTTTGGCAGTTTTGGTTTTAATTTCTGTTATCGTATTCTGGATTAGAAGAAACATCATTAAAATTCAACGTTTCTGGAAAAGTGAAATGACCAGTTGGCCAAAAAACGATGCCAATTATATTTTGTATTTCGAAATGGTATTAATGACCTTGTTTTTGGTTATGAATGCTACAGATATTCATTTTCAATTAATGAATTCCGGAAATGTGGTCAGTCAATATATAGCGCCTTGGTTCAGTGGTTTGTCAGAGCCAACCATTCATACCATAGAACGAGCAGCCTGGTGGTTGCATATTTTAGGGATATTGGTCTTTTTAAATTATTTATACTATTCCAAGCACTTACACATTCTTTTGGCTTTCCCAAACACTTATTATGGAAAAGTTAAACCTAAAGGACAATTAAACAACCTGGAATCGGTTACAAAAGAAGTTAAAATGATGATGGATCCAAATGTCGATCCATTTGCTGCACCACCAGAAGGAGCCGACGCCGAAATGCCTGCAAAATTTGGGGCAAGCGATGTCCAGGACCTATCTTGGGTTCAGTTATTAAATGCTTACACATGTACAGAATGTGGACGATGTACCAGTGAGTGTCCTGCCAATTTAACAGGAAAAAAACTGTCCCCTAGAAAAATCATGATGGACACTAGGGATCGTTTGGAGGAAGTTGGTAAGAATATAGACGCAAACAATGGCAAATTCAAAGACGATGGGAAACAACTTTTGGGAGATTACATAACTGCCGAAGAACTTTGGGCTTGTACCACTTGCAACGCTTGTGTGGAAGCTTGTCCAGTAAGTATAGACCCTTTATCTATTATCATTGATATGAGACGTTATTTGGTAATGGAACAAAGTGCTGCTCCAGTGGAACTTAACAATATGATGACAAATATTGAAAACAATGGAGCGCCTTGGCCTTACAACCAAATGGATAGATTGAATTGGAAGGACGAATAACGAATTCCTCTGCGTTTGCAGGAACCTTGTTTAAAAAACAGTGAATCTATAACAAATACGTTGTAATGAATTAATGAATTCGGATGGCTTTAAAAAGTCTAAATTTTTTCAATTTATTTAATCGTTAATAAGTGTCATATCCAAAGTAAACTATTAAAAGCCAAAATAATTAAAAAATAATCCTGCCTTTGCAGGAAGTTGAGCATGAAAAGAGAAGACGCAGATAAACTATTACATGAAAAAGTTGAAGCAGGAGAAAAAGTCAGTCCAATTTTGCCAAAAGACGTTAAAAATTATTTAATTGATATAGATGGGACCATTACAGACGATATTCCTAATGAGGAACCTGAACGAATGGCAACTTGTAAACCCTATCCAGATGCACTGGCAACCTGTAACAAATGGTATGACGAAGGACATTTAATTTGTTTTTTCACTTCAAGAACAGAAGATCATAGAGAAGTGACCACAAACTGGTTGAACAAACACGGTTTTAAATTCCATAGTTTGCTTATGGGAAAACCAAGAGGCGGAAATTACCATTGGATAGACAACCACTTGGTAAAAGCAACCAGATATAAAGGTAAGTTTACAGATTTAGTGGATAAAAAAGTGACCATTCAGGTTTTTGATGATGGTCATCATGAGTCATAAATTTTTGCAACTGCTTGTTAGCAAACAGCAAAGCATAAATTTTAAAAAATTAAAGCATTAACAACATGAGCGAACAATTAAAAGTGCCTACCATGGCACAATGTATGGCAGAAGGCAGACAACCAGAAATTCTTTTTTGGGTTGGAGCTGCTGGTAGTTACGACGATAGAGCAAAAAAAATAACCAAAGCTTTCGTGAAAATCCTTAACAAGGCTAATGTAGATTTTGCCGTATTGGGAACCGAGGAAAGTTCTACAGGAGATGTGGCAAAACGTGCCGGAAACGAATTTTTGTTTCAAATGCAAGCCGTTACCAACATTGAGGTTTTAAATGCTTACGAAATAAAGCGTATTGTTACTGCCTGTCCTCATTCCTACAATACCTTAAAAAATGAATATCCGGAGCTAGGAGGAAATTACCAGGTGCAACACCATACGGAGTTTATAAATGAACTGATAAAATCTGGACGTTTAACTATTGAAGGCTCCAACCAGTTAAGTGGCAAACGCATCACGTTTCATGACCCTTGTTATTTAGGTAGGGCAAATGATGTTTACGAAGCTCCAAGAAACCTGTTAAGGTCTTTGGGTGTGGATTTGGTAGAAATGAAACGCAGCCGAAATTCAGCCTTATGCTGTGGAGCAGGCGGTGCACAAATGTTTAAAGAACCCGAAAAAGGAGATAAGGACATTAATGTTTTGAGAACTGAGGATGCCATTGAAACCAACCCAAATATTATTGCTACAGGTTGCCCTTATTGCAATACCATGATGACTGATGGCGTAAAAGCCAAAGAAAAAGAAGACAGTGTTCAAGTGATGGATATTGCCGAATTAATTGCCAATTCCCAAAATCTATAAAATTAAAGCCATGAACTTACCATGTTAAAAAAAATCGCTTTCCTATTCGTTGTAATATCAACCAACCTGTCCATTGCTCAGCAACTCTCAAAGGACGAACTATTACATACAATGGCACAGGAAACCTGTAATTGTATTAATGCTAAAAATGTAGATTTTTCCAATGTAAATTCAGATACATTAGAATTGGAATTAGGATTGTGCATTTTAGAGAGCTATGGCAATCATAAAGCAGATGTAGATACATTTTTTAATTTGTCTTTTAATGATGAAAGCACCTTGATAAAGCTGGGAGAAGACATTGCTTACAAGATGATGAATGAATGTCCAAAAATAATTATGGCAATGGCAGGCTCATACATGGAAGAAGATGGATTTAACGATGTGCCTCCTCCACCTGCACCAAAAAATCTTGAAGATCTTAACATGGAAGCAAAATTGGTGTCATTAAACAATGATGCTGTGTCCTATATAATGGTAACAGATGAGTTCAATAAAGAACATATATTTATTGTGTCTGAACAATTTGAAGATTATTCCCTTCTCAATAAATCAAATTATAAAAAGAATTTCAGGATTTTCTACAAAGAAGAGGAATATTTCGATTTGAGCGAAAAACGTTATGTTTTAAAAAAAGTTATTAAATATTTAGAATTGATTTAAAAATCCCTCTGAAAAGAAAAAACATGTTAGTAGATTTTAACACCTTACCCCAAGAATCCAAAGTATGGATATATCAGTGCAACCGTTCTTTTACAGATCAAGAGCTTAAAGAAATAGAGGCAAAGCTGGATGTTTTCCTTGAAAACTGGACAGCTCATGGTAGCGATTTGCAAGCTGGTTATAAAATTGTTTATAAGCGTTTTATTGTCATTGCTTTAAATCAACAGCATGGAACAGCCACAGGTTGTTCTATTGATGCCTCAGTACATTTTATTCAACAATTGGAAAAAGAGTATCAAGTAGATTTGTTGGACAAAATGAACGTTTCTTATAAGCAAGGGGATTTTATTGCTTATAAAACCTTGACAGATTTTAAACAAATGGCCAAGGATAGGGCTGTGTCCAAAAACACCATAGTATTTAACAACTTGGTTGTGAATATTGCAGAATTTAATGAAAATTGGGAAGTTCCTGCCAGCGATAGTTGGCACAGCCGATTTTTAAAATAATTTTTTTTATAATAACAAAGTTATACAAAAGCCTGAATTTTAATTCAGGCTTTTTTTATGGCTTAAAACTCTTCAAAACTTTTAAAGCTTCCATCCGAATAAAAAATCACAATACGTTCTATGGTTTTTTCTTTGGAAGTGTTTTTTTCGGTTTGCTTTATTTCTGAAACAACAGGTTGGGATCTTGTTTCCTTTACATTATTTCCAAAAGGGATTTCAGCTTGCAATTTTTCTTCAACAGGAAATTGTCCTTTTCCATTTAACAACCAATAGAGTTCAACTTCTGGGAAAGAGGAGAGCACTTTCAACACAAAATCCAAACTCGGTTTATTTCTACCGGAAAGTATGTGTGAAATACTGGAACGTTGTACACCAATTTTTTCAGCGAAAGAAGAGGCACTTTCGTTGTAATAATCCATGACTTTTTGAAGCCTTTTTGAGAATTCTTCGTTGTTTATCATTGTAAACTATAAGTAGGTGGTTTTGTATTTACAAATGTAACAATTAAACAGATAGGTCACTAAATATATTTAAAATTTAACATAAATCACATCATGTAATACTTTATATAAAATAACTTAATCAACTGAAATACATATAACTAAAATTATAACAGAATAGTTAGTGTGTTTTTATGATTTTTCTGTAAACAAACCACATCTTTAAACTATTTCATGTTAACCATTGTAAACAAAAAAGGATATTTTTACTGTTTACATTTGTAAATTGTTATTTGTTTACATTTGTAGCAAACCATTTTAAATGACTTCCTCCTTATTAAAAAGCTTATTCGATTTGCACAAAGAATCCTCTCTTGAAAATCGATATATCCATCTGGAGCATATAACTCCATTAATTGAAAATTTAAAAATGTCATTTCAAGTTGATGTGATTGGGCATTCGGTTTTGGGTAAACCTATTCATGTAATAAAAATTGGAACAGGTCCAAAAAAGATTTTGATGTGGTCCCAAATGCATGGCAATGAAAGTACAACCACAAAAGCAGTTTTTGATATCTGTAATGTTTTTAATGATGGCTCCAATAGTATTATAAAGCATATCTTAGAGACATGTACTATGTTTTTGGTACCTATGTTGAATCCAGATGGTTCCAAATTATATACAAGACACAATGCAAACAACGTGGATTTAAATAGAGACGCCAAGAATCTTTCACAGCCTGAAAGTCGGGTTTTAAGGGACCTGTTCCAAACTTTTAAACCAGATTATTGCTTTAATTTGCATGGACAACGCACCATATTTGGTGCAGGAAACACAGCCAATTCGGCTACTTTATCTTTTTTGTCACCTGCTCAGGACCAGGCTTGTTCCATAACGGAGACTCGCAAAATTGCCATGGAGGTAATTGCCGCTACCAATAAGGTGTTGCAGGAACAAATTCCCAATCAAATTGGCAGATATGACGATACGTATAACGATAATTGCGTAGGAGACACCTTCCAAACCCTGAATTGCCCTACCATTTTGTTTGAAGCTGGTCATTTTGAAAACGATTATCAACGTGAAATCACTAGGTTTTATATGTTTCAGGCCATTTTGTATAGCATATACTATATTTCAGCGACTAGAATTACAGGAGAAGGATTTGAACCTTACTTAAATATCCCTGAAAATTTTAAAAATCATTTTGATGTTCTTATTAGACAGGCCAAAATAATCAAGCATCCTGAAGCACAAGTGGTGGATGTTGCCATTCAATATCAAGAAATTTTAAAAAACAACACGATAGAGTTTGTAGCCAAAGTTGAAAAAATAGGGGATTTAAGCACTTATTTTGGACATAGGGAACTTTCAGCCGAAGGCTTTGAATTAGTTTTGGAAAATGGTTTGAATATCACTGAAGGTCTTGAAGTAGAATATGTTATTATTGACAGTGTTAAATATTCAATAAAACTTACATAATCTTTGATTTTGATAGATAAAATCAAATAATAATATGTTATTTTTGCCTTTTATTTAATAAAACATATAAAATGGCAAAATTTAAGTTGGATGAAATAGATCATCAAATACTAGATATGTTAATTGAAAATACAAGGGTTCCTTTTACTGATATTGCTAAAAATCTGTCAATTTCAGCAGGAACTATTCATGTAAGGGTCAAGAAAATGGAGGATGCAGGTATCATTAAAGGCTCTTCCTTGACTTTGGACTACAAAAAATTAGGGTATTCTTTCATTGCTTATGTTGGAATTTTTCTTCAAAATACATCTCAAACCAAATTTGTTTTGGAACGTATTAACGAAATCCCTTTTGTAACTGTTGCTCACATTACTACAGGAAAATTTAACATTTTCTGTAAAATAAGGGCTAAAAACACTGAGCATGCCAAAGATATTATTTTCATGCTTGACGATATTGAAGGGGTTTACAGAACAGAGACCATGATTTCTTTGGAAGAAAGCTTAAACGACAAAAAGCGTTTAATGCACTCTATTTTTAATGATATGTAGTTAAAATTATAAGTATCTTTAAGACCTCTTTTACTTAAAAGAGGTTTTTTATTTTGTATGTATCATGCTGTATGTAACTGATTTACCTGAAACGGAATACGTCCAATTTTATGCAAATTATATTAAGTTGGCAGGCAAAAAAGACTTGATTTCTGGATTAACTGCCAGTTTTAAGGAAACTTTGTCGTTTTTTGAGTCTATTCCCAACGACAAGTTGGAATATCGTTATCAAGACGGAAAATGGACTGTTAAGGATATCCTACAACATATAATAGATACTGAGCGTATTTTTGCCTATAGGGCTTTGCGTTTTGCAAGACAGGATGAAACTGTGTTGCCAGGTTTTGAGGAAAACCAGTATGCTGTTACAGCGCATGCCAACAAGAGAACGAAAGAAGATTTGTTGGAAGAGTACCAAACCGTAAGGCAAGCCACCATTTGTTTGTTTAAAAGCTTTAGTAAAGATATGTTTTTGCAAATAGGAAAGGCGAGTGGCGCTAATATGTCTGTTAGGGCTGTTGGGTTTGTAACAATTGGTCATGAAAAACACCATTGTCAAGTAATAAAATCACGTTACTTATAACTATTCCTCTTCGTCTTTAAAGGTTTCTGCTTTAATATCATCGTTAATAACTATGTGGCCAAGATCGTCTACCTCCACTTCTTCAATGCTTTCAAAATTGGTCATGGTGTAGTGTAGCTTGCTGCTTACCTTTACTAGGTAAATAGTGTCTTTTGTACGTACTTCAACAGCTTCTATAATTTCATTTTTGTGGTTTTCAAAGGTAATTACGTCGTCGTCGTCATAACCATCTGGAAACTTATCGGTTAGTAATTTTAGAAGCTTTGGAGTCAGTTTTTTAAAATCAACAATAACTCTTTTCATTACTAAAGGGTTTAAAAATTAATAAAAAATCTGTACTAATTTTCTCTAGCAATTTTTATAAAGTTACAAATAATTTGAATTGAATTTTAAGAATTGTAAAAATTAAAAGCATCAAAAATCAAGTTATTTTCCACTTGGCAGTTTATTTTGGGTTTTCCAATGGCCTCCAAAAGCACAAAATTGATTTTTCCATGTTCGTTTTTTTTATCGAATTTCAACAAATCGATTATGGGCTGTATGTCTTTGCCTGAAATTTTTGGTTGTCCAAAAACGTCCACAATAGTGTCTTTTATGTGTTGGCAGGTTTCGGTTGAAAAACCAGTTAGTTTTGTGGAAATAAAACTGGCCAATATCATCCCAATGGCTATAGCTTCGCCATGAAGGAAAGCTGTTTTGTCGGGCTGGCTTAAATAATAGGATTCAATGGCATGCCCAAGCGTGTGACCGTAATTAAGTGTTTTTCTTACATGGTGTTCCAATGGGTCTTTTTCCACAATTTGATTTTTAATGTCAATGGATTCATGAATCAAGACATCCAAATCGTCCAAACTAAGCTTTTCCAAGGCTGTGAATTTATTCCAATAATCTTCACTGTAAATTAAACCATGTTTGAGCATTTCGGCCAGTCCAGAGCGCATTTGGTTTTCTGGTAAGGTGTTTAGATAATTGATGTCTATTAAAACCATTTCTCCGGTATTTATTACGCCAATTTGATTTTTTAAATGTCCCAGATCCACTCCGG
Source organism: uncultured Xanthomarina sp. (assembly GCF_963971605.1). Classification (NCBI taxonomy): domain Bacteria; kingdom Pseudomonadati; phylum Bacteroidota; class Flavobacteriia; order Flavobacteriales; family Flavobacteriaceae; genus Xanthomarina; species uncultured Xanthomarina sp. Next base: position 63,528 of record NZ_CAXATZ010000010.1, on the reverse strand, counting down.
TTTTGCCTCCAATGGAAGCATCGACCATGGACAATAGGGTAGTTGGCACTTGAATATAGGCCATACCACGTTTAAAAGTAGAAGCAACAAAACCTCCAAGGTCTGTGATTACACCACCTCCCAAATTAATCAATAAGCTTTTTCTATCTGCTTCCAGTTCCGATAGCACATTCCAAACCCCTGAACAGGTTTCTATGTTTTTGTGGATTTCCCCAGCTTCAATTTCAATAATTTCAACCTCCAAGTCTGTTTCCAGATTGCTTAAAAAATAAGGCAAGCAAAATTCATGTGTGTTTTGGTCTACCAAAACAAAAATTTTGGAATAATTCGCCGTTTTTAAATGCGTGTTTAATTCGGTGTAACTGCTTGTTTTAAAATGAATTGGGTAATTGGATGTGTTAATGGAATTCATGAGGTTTTTTAGAAAAATAATGGGTGAAAATTATATCATTTTTTTTTAAAAACGTAAGAATACTATAATTATATTTGCAAATAATTTTGCAACATGTCTACAAAACAACTTTTCGACAATACTGAAATCGCTTTTTCGTTAAAAAGCAATTCAGAACTTAACAGAGCTTTTTTATTGTTTAAAATGATTTCTTACGAGCCCTTGGTAAAGGTAGGTAAGACTCTTACCAATTTTGCCATAAAAGCAAACCTTCCGGTTGATAGTGTTATAAGAGCAACGGTTTTCGACCATTTTTGTGGAGGTGTAAACGAAAAAGATTGTTTACCTGTTATTGATGCTATGTACGAAAAAGGTGTAAGCTCTGTACTGGATTTTTCGGTTGAAGGAAAAGAAGTGGAGTCTTTTTTTGATTCTGCGATGCAAAAAACTTTGGAGATCATTGAATTTTCACAAAACAAAGAAGCCATGCCTATAGCTGTGTTTAAACCAACAGGTTTTGGCAAACCTTACTTGTACGAAAAGAAAAGTGAAGGACAGCTTTTTACAGCCGATGAACAGGAGCAATGGAATAGAATAGAGGAGAGATATGACAGGGTCTGTAAATTGGCCAAGGAAAAGGATGTGGAACTGTTAATTGATGCCGAAGAAAGCTGGATGCAACAAGCCGTTGATGATTTGGTGACAAACATGATGCAGAAATACAACACCGAAAAACCTATTGTTTACAATACTTTACAAATGTACAGACATGACAGGATGGCTTTTGTTAAAGCGCAATTGGAACATGCCAAAGCCAATGGTTATTACTTAGGTTATAAAATTGTTCGTGGTGCTTATATGGAAAAAGAAAACGAACGTGCCATTAAAAAAGGATATCCAACACCTATTTGTGAAAGTAAGGCTGCAACAGATGAAAACTTTAATGCAGCCGCAAAATTTATTTTGGACCACTTGGATACCATTTCACTTTTTGCAGGAACACATAATGAAGCCAGTAGCTATCTTATCTTAGATTTAATGAAGGAAAAGGGCATTGCCAAAAACGACAATCGCGTGTGGTTTGGGCAACTTTATGGCATGAGTGACCATATTAGCTTTAATTTGGCTCATCTTGGTTATAATGTAGCTAAATATGTACCTTTTGGGCCAGTTAAAGATGTGCTTCCTTATTTAATACGTAGGGCAGAAGAAAACACTTCTGTGGCAGGACAAACAGGAAGAGAGCTTATGTTGTTGACAAAAGAAAAAGCCAGAAGAAAAAGCTAAGGGTTTTAGGCAAATTTCCACCATTTCTTTTTCTTTGGATGATTGCCATAGCCATACCCATAACCATAACCTTTTTTATGATCTACATTGTTAAGCAAAATGGTCATGTTAGGCAACCTGTTTTCTGTGTACATACGTTGTGCCAGCTCCAATTGTTTTTTGGTTATATAATTGGCTTTTGCAACAAAAATAAATAAATCGGCATATTTGCTAATTAACAAGGTGTCTGTTACCAAACCAATAGCTGCTGTATCTACAATAATGTATTCATACTTTTCGGAAGCGTAATCAAATAATTCCTTTACACGATTGCTCATTAGTAATTCAGCAGGATTAGGAGGGATGGTTCCAGAAGGAATAACATCAAAATATTCATTATCCTTGTGCTTGAAAATAATTCCCTGAGGTTCTATTTTATGGTTGCCAATAAAATTTGTCAGTCCAAAATCGTTATCAACCGCTAGATAGTTTGTTGCTTTTGGAACACGAATATCTGTTTCTACAAGTAAAACTTTTTTTTCTGAAAAAGATAAAGACAAAGCTAAATTGGTTGCTGTATGGGATTTGCCTTCTTTGCTGGTAGTGGAAGTGACAAATATAACTTTAGCTCTATTTTCAATATTTTGGAGCATGAATTCCAAATTGGTTCTAACCATTCTAAATGCCTCAGCTTTTGGAGTGTAATCTACTTTTGAGATTAGCTTTTGGGTTTTTTTGGACTTTGGAATGTCACCAATAAAAGGAATGGTAACTTGTTTTTTAACATCGTTGATGTTGTGAACTTTATCATCCAGTAAATTCAAAAGATAAATAAGGGCCACAGGAATACCAAAACCTAGAATTAAAGCAGCTAGAATAATAACCGATTGTTTAGGTGCAACAGGTTTGGAAGAAGCATAGGATTTATCTACAATTTTAGCATTTGGTGAGGAAACACCGTGAGTAATGGCAGCTTCTTCGCGTTTCTCCAAAAGATATAAATACAATCCTTCTTTGATGTCCTGTTGTCTTTTTATATCCCTGAATTGTCTTTGTTTTTTTGGAGCTGAATAAATTTTGGAACTTATTCTTTGGTTTTCGGCCACCAACGAATTGTAATTCATTTCGTTGGTATGCTTGATGTTATTTAAACTCTGACTTAAGTTGGTCCTTAATTGATTGATTTGATTTGTTAAGTTTACAACTGTAGGGTTTTTTTCGCTGGAATTTTTTAAGAGCCTGTTTTTTTCCAATACCAGATTGTTGTACTGCTGCGTTAATTGTTCCACAGAATTGTCGGCAATCCCAATATTGGCAGGAAGTAGTTCTTTGTTGTCTATATCTTTGTCTATATGTTGGTTCATATAGTCTATAAGCTGAATCTGCATGGCAGTTTCAACCAATCTATCTTCATTCTGTCTTTCACTTTCCAAATAGATATTGGATTGTGTGGCCAAATCTGTAAGTTTGTTGGTTTTTTGAATGGTTTCGGCATTGGAATCCACACTGCCCAATTCTTCAGATACAATTTCCAACCTGTTGTTAATAAATTCAGAAGTGGCATCAACAACCATTTGTTTATCGTTTTGTACATCTTCATTGTACTTTTCAATTAATTTATCCAAGAACAGACTGGCTTTTTCCTGGACATTATCATTAATGGTTAAAGTAATGATGCTGGACATTTCTTGATGTCCAATAATCAAGTTGCTTTTGTATTTTGATACAACAGTAGCAAGAGGATTTATTTTTATTTTAATGTTTGAGCCAATTTTGGTAGCCGATTCGCCAATTCTAGGCGTTATGGTAATGGCGCCAAAACTCGTTGGGATGCTTTCTCCAAAGGCATACACAGTGCCTTCATCATCTAAATCGACATCTTCATTGTTTTTAAAATTAAGTTTTTCTGAAAAATTGATTCCTTTTAGAAGAAAATTGGTGGCAGATTGAATTTTAATATTGAACGTCGTGTCAATGGTATGGATGATGGAATCTGGCGCACTGAAATTGATATTGAGAGGTGGATTTTTGTATTCTTCGGTTGCTTTAATGCGACCTTCAACAAAATATTGAATATTGAATTTTAAGTCTTTGACTGCTTGTTCAATAATAATCCTGGATTTAATGACTTCAATTTCGTCCAGTACGTTGTTGTTTTCGGTTTTAAACAAGCCATAATTTTGTAATTGAGAGATTTCAGGCAGTGTTTTGTTGGCTTCTGTCTCTTTGATTTTGATTTTTGCATTTGCCTGATATTCATAATCTGCATAACGTAAATAAACTAAGGCAAAAGATATGGCAACTATAACACACAAAACAATAAATTTCCACTTATGTAAATAAGGTGTTATAACTTCTTTAAAATCAATATTTTGGTTCATGTTTTTTGTGCTCATTAACTATGGTTATTTAACAAGGATGGCAGCAATAGTGGCTAAAGTGCCAACGGCAGAAATAATCAATACATAATTTTGGTTATAAGATGCAGAGCGTATTCTGGCGGGATTTGGTTCCACGTATATAACATCGTTTTGTTGAATATAATAGTTGGGGTGGTTTACAACATTTATGGAAGTTAAATCAAACTTTGTAAACCGTTTAACGCCATCTTGTTCCCTTATTAAAAACACATTTTCCCTAATGCCATGTATGGTTAAATCTCCGGCTAATCCAATTGCTTCCAAAAGCGACATTTGTTCTTTTTCAACCGTATAGGTGCCTGGACTGTTAACTTCCCCTAAAACGGTAACTGTAAAATTGGTTAGTCTAATATTAACGATTGGGTCTTTAACATATTCAGAAATTTTTTCAGTTAGCAACTTGGTTGCTTGCTTTCTTGTCAAGTCGCCAATTTTTATAGTGCCTAAAACGGGAAACTCTATAAGTCCTTGTTCGTCAACTATATATGTTTGAAAGGTTGTGGTTCCTTGTGGGTTAATGGCATCGTAACTATTGGTTATTAGTGGGAGATTAAATGGTCTCACTGTTTCGGGATCTATGGCAGAAACATTTATGGTTAATTTATCGTTTGGCTTGTAAGTAATTTCTGGAGTAATATTGAAAGTTTTTGAACTACTAAGAGGTTCATCTTGAAAGTAAATAATCTCCTTACTTGTAGTGCAAGATGAAAAAGCAATTAGCACAATAAATGCCACTGAATGTTGAAGAATGAGTCTTTTAAGTCTTACTTTCATACTTAAAGTTTTTTAACTATTGGTTATTTTGTTTAATAGGTCGTATTTGGTATTGTTTGGGTTATACTCTGTAACAATGTCCTTTATTTTGGAAACAATTTCAATGTTTTGGGTTTGAGGTCCTAATTTACATAATTCATCAATGGTATTTTTAATTTCTTCAATATTTATTGGTCTGCACTTGGCTATCATAATTTTTTCATTATAGGTAGGTTTGGTGTTTTCGCCATCTACCAACAATTCTTCAAATATCTTTTCACCTGGTCTTAAGCCCGTAATTTTAATATTAATGTCTTCTGGATATCTAAAGCCTGAGAGCGTGATCATGTTTACGGCCAAATCAAATATTCTAACGGGTTTACCCATATCAAACACAAAAATTTCCTGACCCAATCCCATGGCAGCAGCTTCCAATACCAATTGTGAGGCTTCTGGAATGGTCATGAAATACCTAATAATGTCCTTATGCGTAACAGTTAAAGGGCCACCACTTTCAATTTGTTTTTTAAATAATGGGATTACAGAGCCATTGGAACCTAAAACATTGCCAAATCTGGTAATAATGAACTTGGTTTTGCCAGCAGCAACTGTATTTTGGCAACAGACAATCATTTCTGCTATGCGCTTGGTGGCTCCCATAACATTTGTTGGGTTAACAGCTTTGTCTGTAGAGATTAAAATAAATTTATCAACACCATATTTTACTGATAAATTAATAACATTTTTGGTACCTCTTACATTAACACTTACAGCTTCGTAAGGGTTTTGTTCCATTAAAGGCACATGTTTGTAGGCAGCAGCATGAAAAATAATGTCTGGTTTGTATTCATTGAAAATATTCTCAAGTCTTATTTGGTTTCTAATATCTGCAATTATGGACACAATATTTTCAATGCCATTTCTGTGTAGTTCCTGTTGCAAATCGTATAATGGGGATTCGGAATTGTCAACAAGAATTAATTTTTTAAAACTATAACGGGTTAACTTCCTTACCAATTCGCTACCAATAGATCCAGCAGCACCTGTAACAATAATGACTTTATTGTTGTATTCTTCAATAAGCATAGGATTGTCTATGTTTATTGGTTCCCTGCCAAGCAAATCTTCCAGGTTAATATCTTTAATTTGCCCAATGCTTAAATCGCCATCAATCCAGTTTTTTACAGCTGGTACAATTTTAACCTTTAAGTTAAGTGCAAATAGATTGCTGGTAATTTGTAAAAGCCTGTTGGAGTCGATGCTTTGTATGGAAATAATAACCTCGTCTATCCCGTTTTTATCAATAAACTCCTTGGTGATTTTTTCGGGTTCGTAAACATTTAAAAGGTTTATTTTTTTGCCAGCTTTGCTGTCGTTGTCATCAATAAACCCTACTACTTTAATGTTGCTTTTTGGATCGTTTGTTACAGCATCATAGGTAATCATGCCTGAAGTTCCTGCACCATAAATCAACACCGATTTTTGTTCTTCAAAATCTGTTACGATGCTTCTGTAAAGGGATTTTACAAAAAATTTAGAACCAACCAAAAAGAAGATATTCAATAATAAATGAATGTAAATTATTGAACCAGGAATATCAAAAACAACATCAAATTGATATTCTCTACTTAAAAAGGTGGTCACTATTAAAATGGTTGCCAGGATGTTTATTCCTATAATCAGGTTAATCACATCCTTAACTCCTGTAAACCTAACAACACCCTTATGTGAGTTTACTATTAGGAAACTGATCAAGGCTGCTATTAAAACAAAAGGTATTTGTTTTAAAAATAGATTGAAATCAAAATCAATTTCAAAATTATAACGAATGATATAGGCAAGGAAAAAGGTAAATGCAACAACACATAAATCAAAAAGCAAGACCAACCACTTAGATGCGTATTGGTTTGAAAGTTTTCTTAATATGTTTATATATCTATCCAAAATAAGATCTTATTGTTGTAACAATTCTGTTTCGTTCTTTTGTAGTTAAATTAGAGCCACTAGGCAAGCACAATACTGTTTTGTAAATATGCTCTGAAACCCCATTTAAATAAGAGGGATAGTCCCTAAAAACAGGTTGCAAGTGCATAGGTTTCCATGAAGGCCTGGCTTCTATGTCATGTTTTTGCAACAACATAAGTAGCTGATCTCTCATGCTTTGGGAACTTAGCTGGATGCAGCTTAACCACCTGTTGGAGAAAAACCCTTCGGGTTCTTTTAAAAAACGTATGTCTTTAATGTCGTTTAAGTGTTCTAAATAATATTGATGATTTTTCCTTCTTAACCTCACATATGTTTCCAAAACTTCCATTTGACCTCTGCCAATGCCAGCCAAAATGTTGGACATTCTATAGTTGTATCCTACCGTTTTATGTGTGTATTCCAAACCGGCTTCTTTGGCTTGGGTTGCTAAAAAAATGGCCTTTTCCTTTGTGTGAATGTGTTTTGAAACCAATGCGCCACCACCAGACGTTGTAATGATTTTATTTCCATTGAAAGACAAAACGGACAAGTCGCCAAAAGTACCACATTTACCATTAAAGTAGCTGCTGCCCAAGGCTTCGGCGCTATCTTCAATAATAGGGATATGGTATGTGTTTGATATGTTTTTTATTTCTTTCACTTTATGTGGCATGCCATAAAGGTTTATAACAATTATGGCTTTTGGTTTGTTTCCTTGGTTTATTCTATTTTTAATGGCTTGCTCCAATAAATCTGGACACATGTTCCACGTGTCTTTTTCACTGTCAACAAAAACCGGTTTTGCACCTAAATAGGTTACTGGGTTAACCGAGGCTGCAAATGTTTTTGTTTGGCATATTACCTCGTCGTTGGTTGTTACGTTCAATAGCAATAAAGCCATATGTATGGCAGCTGTTCCTGTTGTTAAAGCTGCAACATGCACGTTGTTGCCCAAATAGGTTTCCAAATCCTTTTCAAACCCATTTACATTTGGTCCTAAAGGCGCAATCCAGTTTGTGTTAAATGCTTCCTTGATGAATTTTTCTTCATGACCACTCATATGTGGTGCAGATAACCATATTTTGGAATTCAAATCAGATACATTTTTAGCCATAGTAAATATCTACGTTTCAACAGCAATCATCAAATAAATACGATAAATAACTAATTTTTACGTTTTTAGATTTTATTTAAATTAATGCGTTTCTTTAATCTGAATAAAATGGTATTTAATCGTTTGTATTAATTAATGAAACTATTTGGTTTAAGAGCAAACTTAATGCTTTTAAACATGCTAAAAATTAAAAAAAGGGAAGAATGTCATTAAAATATTAAAATTTTCAGGGCTATTCCTGAAAGGACTAATATACAAAAAAAACGATAGTATGTTTTAAAAGTGAACCGTTCATAATAGTTTTTATTTCATACATCTAAAATATGAGGTATTTATCCACTTATTCTACCTAAATTTTTATTTTAGTTTTTAAAACTATCCAATTGCATAATGACATTAAATCCGTTTAATTCAAAATCTTTTATTGATATATGGACAAAACATTTTAATAAAAATGAAAAAGGGATTTCTTTTCGTTTCATTGATAGGGTCAGTTTTGTGAAACATAAATTTTTGCCATACTACATAAATGTAGGCGTAAAATTAACCAATGGGTTCGATTATGAAATTTCAACCCAAAAAGAGAAAGATTACAAGAATAAGGTTTTTTTGATAAGGGATATTCCTACGTATTTTAACTTACCAACCTTTAAACCATATGGTTCTTTAAGGTTAAAAAAAATATTTCAATATGAAGGTTATATAACCAGGGTTTCTAATTACGAGAGTTTAGATGATTATTTAAGATCCATATACAAGTCCAATACACGTTCTAAACTTAAACGGAACATTAAGAGATTGGAGGCAAGTTTTAACGTGGATTATGTGATGTATTTTGGGGATATTTCCCAAGAACAATTTAAGAATGTGTTTCAGGAGTTTTATCATCTTTTTGAAAAACGTTATGCCAATAAAAACGAACCATGTGGTGAGCTAAATCCTGTGGTATGGAATTATTACACCGAATTGGCTTACAACATGATAAATGAGAAAACGGCTTCTTTGTTTGTGATTTATTGCGATAAAAAACCCATTGGCGTTACGTTTAGTTATCATTTTGGTGATACACTAATTGAAGCCTTAACTGTTTTTGACATAGATTTTTATAGATACAATATAGGTCATACAACTATTTTGAAAATGCTGGAGTGGAGTTTTGAAAACAACATTAAAATTTTTGATTACACCCAAGGGGATTTTGAATATAAAAAAAGATGGAGTAGTGACACCTACCAAACTCATTATCATCTATTGTACGACTCAAAATCCATATTAAGTGTTTTTATTGCCAATTTTGTGGCGTTTTATTTTAATTTTAAACGCGTTTTCAGGGAAAAAAATTACAACAAAATTTATCATAAGCTTAAATACAAATTGTTTGGCGACAACAAGCCGGAACCTGTTGTTATAGAGCCCTTCCATGTTGAAAAAATAGGGGATGGCAAGCCTCAAAAAGCACATTTGCAGAAATTGGATATAGAAAGTCCGGAATTCTTATCGGTGAGACGTGCTATTTATGATTTTTTATACATGAATCCTCAAAAAGCACAATCGATTGAATTATATTTCAATGAAAATCAAGAAGAAACCTATTATGCCTTTGGTGAAAAATACACATTAAAAGTTGCTAAAAATGAGTCGTAATCCCTTTACATCACATCTATATCAAGAGTTATGGCTTAAGCATTTTGCTAAGGGAAAACAGCCTTACGCTTTCAATTTTATTCCAAACGTTAAGTTTATAAAACATGCGTTTCTTCCTTATTATGTTAATGTTGGAAAAAATGCTACCAACGGAATAACCTACGATATAAATGAAGCAGCAACCGATTATCAAAACAAAACCTTTTTGGTTTATGATGTACCTGAATTTGCAAACACCAATAAATTTCCCAGCGATGTTGGTCGCTTAAAAAGCTATAAAATAAGGCAGTACAAAGGCTTCCTTGCCAATTTTAAAGGGTTCAACAGTTTGGAAGACTACATGGCTTCTGTAATGAGCGCCAAAAGCAGGAACAAGCATCGAAGCACGTTGCGAAAATTTGAAAACTGCTTTTCGGTATCTTATAAAATATATTATAAAGATACCTCTAAAGAAGCATGTGACGAGGCCTTGACTTATTTTAAAAAATTAATAGTAGAAAGACATAAGGACTTGAAGATTGACACCAACATCATTGCAAAATGGAATTTTTACCATGAATTGATATTTCCAATGATTCAAAAAGGAAAGGCGCTTTTAATTTGTGTGAATGTAGACAATAAGCCAATTTCCATGTCTTTGGCATTTATTGAAGGAAATAAAATGATAGGCTCTGTAAAAGCCTTCAATCCAGATTACTACAAGTTTAACATTGGACATATAGAGCTAGGAAAGCTTATAGAATGGTGTTTTGACAACAACATACAAATATTGGATTTTTCCAAGGGAGAGTATGAATATAAAACTAAATGGACCAATGAAGAGTATGGTTATGATTGTCATATCCTGTATGATGCTTCAAATATAAAATGCAGGTTGACAGCTTCTTTATTGGCTCTTTATTTTAGGTTAAAGCAATACTTAAGGGACAAAAACGTAAACTTGTTGTTTAAGAAACTAAAGTACCAATTTAAAAACTCGGCAAAACCCAATTTAAAGGCAGATCCGGAAGTGTCCATCAAGCCTTTGGACACGACCATTGATTTAAATGAATTAAGGCAAGTTGATATGGAAGACAAAAATTTGAATTTTTTAAATAGAACCATATTAGATTTGCTCTATAGAAATCCGGAACCTATTTCCAATATTAAGATTTACACCAAAAGAGAGAAGGATTTGGTAAATTATTTGGTGGTTGGAAACACAAATAAATTTCAAATAGAATTTAAACCAAACTAACTAATTCTTCCATAGTTACGTTTTTAAACCTAAACTTATTGTTTAAGTGTTTGTAGTGTTTTAAAATAACCTCTAAACCTTTAAAATTTTCATCCATATGTTTACCAAAATTATGTGGATGCCACCAAAGGTGAAACAATTCATTATGCTTGGCTGCATGTGTCATGGCCTTCTTAACACGAGCTATTTTTAAAGGCTCTAAAGCGCTTAGGCTTTTGCTATAAGGTCTTAAAAAACTACTTGACGGTATGTTTGTAATACCTTTTATGGTGTTTAAATTATTAATGGGATAAGTATTGTAACCTGTAATGTTTACATAAGAATCTATGAGTCGAAGCGCTCTAATGGATTGCTTTTTGTTGAGATTTCTATCTTCGGTATTATAAATCCTATGCTTTTCTATTCCTCTAAAGGAGGTAATGCCATGTTTGGAGCAAACTTCCAAATACGCTTTGTTTACTTGGTTTCTGGGGAACACAATACTTTTTATGCTAATGCCTTTTTTGGCAGCACAAGCTATGGCTGCAATCAAATCGGCTTCAAATTGATCTATGGTCTGGCCATCTTCCAAGCAGTAGTAATGCGAATAGGTATGAGTGCCAATTTCATGTTTATTGGTTTCTATTATTGAATCTATTAAACTGGATGCGTAATGGAATTCATCATCCAATTCTGAATTTCCTATGGTGTCTAATTGATTGTATGGACTAAACCTTGGCTTGGAATAGCCAGGAAGCAATTTAGGGTTGTTGTTTAGGAGTTCTGCTTTGTTTTTTGCAAATAACAAGCCTACAGTGGCAAAAGTTAGTTTTATATCATGTTTTTCTGCAAGCTCCAATAATTTGGGAATGACCAACTTAACGTTCTCCAGGTTTTCTTTGTATTCTGCCACACATCTTTTATCGAAAATGCCCCAATGCAACTCAAAATCCAAAGAAATAACAAAATAACCATTAGAAACTTCCCTCATGAAATAATAATTTGAATCGTTTTAAAAATAATTTTAAAATCTGTTAACAGATTGTGGCTATTAATATATTTCTTGTTCCATTTTATTTTTTCCGGCATGATGGTTTCAATATAAAACTGTTCTGGATTGTTGACGCCTTTTAACAGTTCTGCTTCGTTTCTGTAAACTATGGAAGCGTAGTCTGTAATTCCAGGTTTCACGCTTAAAATTATTAAATCTTCTTGAGAATAATAATTTACGTATTTGCGCACTTCTGGTCTTGGGCCAACAAAGCTCATGTTGCCAATAAAAACATTAATTAGTTGGGGAAGTTCGTCTAATTTATATTTTCTTAAAAAAAAACCTGTTTTGGTTATTCGTGGATCTCTGTCTCCAAGAGTTAACAACCCTTTTTGGTCAGAGCCAACAAACATGGTTCTAAATTTAAATATTTTGAAATCTTTATTATGCTTGCCAACTCTTGTTTGTAAATAGAAAAGCGAGCCTTTGGATTCCAGTTTAATTAGTAATGCTATAAGGAGTAATAAAGGTAGTAATAAAATTAAACCCAAAAAAGAAAAAATGATATCAAAAATGCGTTTTATCATATTTTAGATTCAACAGCCTTAGTTACTGTGTTTACTATATATTCAAGTTCTTTTTGGGTAAGTTGCGGATAGATAGGCAGCGAGATCTCACGCTTGTAATTATTAAAAGCCATGGGAAAAGCAATTATATCATAGCCCATGTTCTTAAACAGTGTTAGTAAAGGTAACGGTTGAAAGTGCACATTAACAGCCACTCCATTTTTTGAAATCTCTTCAATAATGGCATCTCTGGTTGCTTCTGATATATCTTTTATTCGCAAAGCATACAAATGACAGGAAGATGTTTTGGTTTCACTTTTGTAAGGAGGCAAGACAGCCCATGCTTTAGCTTGAAAAAACTTGTGATAGTACTCATAGATCTCCACGCGTTTATCCAGGGTTTTTTCAAAATATTCCGGCAATTGGGCAACACCAATGGCAGCCAAAATATCTGGCATATTTATTTTTAATCCAGGGTAGATAATATCGTATCTCCAGCCACCAGCTTTCGATTTGGTAAAAGCATCTTTGGTCTGGCCGTTTAAAGAAAAACAACGCAGGTAGTTGTATTCTTCCTGGTTATTAAATGGTTTTGGTAAATTAATGCAAACAGCTCCACCTTCGGCAGTGGTAACGTTTTTTACAGCATGAAATGAAAATACGGTAATATCTGTAATGGCTCCTAAATATTGGTTGTTGTATGTAGCTCCAATGGAGTGTGCAGAATCCGATATCACTAAAATCCTGCCTAGTTTTTCCTGGTTTTCAGAGGAAGGTTTAAACAAATCTTTTTTGTTTTTTACAAGGGCATCAATGGCTTCGTAATCACATGGCCAACCAGCTATATCTACTGGAATTACTGCTTTGGTTTTGCTTGTAATGGCTTTTTCCATGTTATGGATCGAAATATTAAAATCGGCCTCAACATCAACCATTACAGGAGTTGCTCCTACATGTATCACAGCCAAAGCAGTTGCAGCATAGGTATATGCAGGAATGATGACTTCGTCTCCAGAGCCAATTCCGTACCATTTTAAGGCCAGCATAAGCCCAGAAGTGGCCGAATTGACACAAAGGGTATTTGGTGCCAAAGTGTATTCGCAAACCAATTCTTCCAATAATTTTACTTTAGGCCCAGTGGTTATCCAACCAGACTCTAAAGCACTGTTAACTTCCTGAATGACATCTTGGTTAATGTATGGAGGTGAAAATGGAATTTTCATGATTTTAATTATGATTAATAGCTGTGTTAAATATAGTTATATATTGTTTAGATACATTTTCAAGACTAAACTCTTTAACGTGTTTTAAGGCATTTTCGACTAATTTATCGGCTAATTCCTTGTTTGTGGCTATGTTAATCATGGCTTCAGCCAAAGCTTGCGAATTTTTTGGCTCAACCAAAAGCGCTTCTTTGCCATGTCTGGTAAAATCCCTCACACCTGTAACATTTGTTGAAATTATGGGTAAACCAACTGCAGCTGCTTCCAGTAAAACCCTGGAAAACCCTTCTCTAAAGGTAGGTAACACAAAAGCATCAGATGATTCAAGTAAATTCAAAACATCGTTTCTGGAACCCAATACATCTACGATATCTGAATATTGCAGGAGGATATCTTTGTTTAGTTTTTTGGAATTTTCTTCTAAAGGACCAACCAATAAGTATTTGAAATCGTGGCCTTTGTCACGGCATATCCTGGCTGCTTCCAATAGATTGATAATGCCTTTTTCATAAACCAATCTGGCAACACAAATAAAGGTGAAGGGATTGTTGTTCCGTTTGGCTTTTTGGGTTATTTGCTTTAATTCAATGCCGCTGCTTAATATTAAACTGTAATTGGAGTTTGAGATCAAGTTGTGTTTTAAATACAGGTCCTTATCGTCTTCGTTTTGAAAAATGGTATTGGTTATTCTGTTTTTTACCAAGGTGTGAAGCAGGATATAAACCTTTCTTAAAATATGGCTAAATAGGCTTTGGGACATGAAAATGGTGCCCAAGCCTGTGACTGTCCTGGTTATAGGTGTATTGGTTTTTAATTGCGATAATGGCACCAAGAATGCTGGCTTGGTATCAAACGTATGAATTAAATCGAACGCATTATCCTTAAAAAACCGTTTAAGCCATACAATTGTTTTGTAATCTGCAATAGGAGAGAAGCTCCTGTTTAGGTTGTAGGATATATAGTTAACAGATTTAGGGAACTTATGGTCACTTGTTCCAACTATGGTTACTTGAAAACCGGCATCCATTAAATAGCTGGACAAAAGAATCCTTTTATGTACATCCTCGCCACCTACTAAACAGATTTTTTTTGCCATAGAATTATAATCAGTTCAAGTTTTTGATACTTACTTAAGTATCTGTTTTCTTGTATTATTATGATTTATCAAACACTGTCAATAAGTGTTTTTAGTTGTAATCCAATTTTATCAATCCCATAATCTTTGGAACGTGAATAGCCCAAACCACCATAAACCATTCTTTGTTCGTTGTTTTCCTGAAAATATTTGATAGCTTCGGCCAAACCTTCTACATCATCTACATTTACCAATAAACCATATTTGGCTTTGTAAAACCCTCCTTTTTCAATAGTTACAGGTTCGTTCTCATTTAACAGTTCCAAGGGTCCAGACATGCAGTTAGTTGCTATTACTGGTAAGCCAACAGACATGGCCTCAAGAAGTACGTTTGGAAAACCTTCGGTCGAAGAGCTTAACACAAAACAGTGGCTATCTATAATTTCTGAATGCACATTAAGCACATTACCTTTAAAATCAACATGGTTCTGCATGTTTAAATCTGTAGTCAATTGCTTTAATTCCTCGAGCAGGTCGCCATCTCCATAAATATCCAAGTGAATGTTTTTGGATAGAATACTTAAACTCTTTAGGATGTGTTTCTGGTTTTTTACCGGAATTAAACGTCCAACAGTAACTACTTTAAAGGTTTCTGTTAAGTGATTGTGGTTGTCTATGTGTAATTTTTCCTTGTTTAAAACAGTTGGATTGTAAATAACACTTGTGTCAATGTTAACATTAAAGTGCTTTTTTAAATCTTCATTTATATAAATAGAATTTGAAAAAAGTTTGTCGTTCCTATTATAAAACAAAGGAATCATGGTTTTGGTGATAAGCGAAGTCAGCTTGGTGTTTTTGTAACGTTTAGAGGGAAAGCACCTTTCACTGATAATGGATTTTAAATGAGGGTTGAACATTTTTGCAAATCCTGTCATGATATTTTGACGAAGCATAAACGAAACAACCACATCAATTTTTTCGGCTTTCAAAACTTTTGTGTATTGAAAAATAAATTTGAAATAGTCTGTAAAATGACTGATGCGCGAGGTTTTGAATGTTTCACCTTCCTTGGAGAGCAAAATAACTTTCACATCGTTTGAGATGGGAAGTTTTTTAACATCGTAAAGCAATATCAAGGTGACATCGAAATATTTTGGCAATTCGAAAGTAAGCAGGCTAACAACTTTTTCAGCTCCACCAAATCCTATTGCAGGAACAAATAAAGCAATCTTTTTTTTGTTTGTCATTTAGTTTGAGTTGACCAAATTTAGAAATAAACTTTCGTATTTAGAAATAATTTTATCCTTGCTAAAACGCTGTTTTACTACTTGGCTAACGGTTTCAGGATTAAAATCATAACTCTTGTTTATGTTGTTTAAATATTTGATAAATTCTTCGGTTGTTTCTGCAATATAGCCATTTTCTCCAATTTCAATAATTTCATCCAAACCACCTGGTGCCCTAAAAGCCAAAATAGGTGTGCCAACAACACAGCTTTCAATAAGCACATTTGGAAACCCTTCTACAAAAGAACCTTGCAAAAATAAATCGCTTTTTGCTAAATAGGTATCCACTTCCTTGGTGAATGTAACATATTCAATCTTGTCCATAAATCCATATTGTTTTATGCTCTCAAAGATGGTTTCTTTTTCTTTGCCATTGCCAATAATGGTATATTTAAAAGGGAAATTAACTTGCGAAAGAGCTTTAACAATCCTTAAATGGCCTTTTTCTTTGCTTAGCCTCCCAATGGTAATAAACCTAATGGTGTCTTGCTCACTTTTTGTTCTGGTTTTTAAATTGAAATTGTTTGTAATGGGATTGTTAATGAGGACCGTTTTGCTTTTTTTAACATGAAAATAGGTTACCATATCTTGTTGCATGTCTTTTGATTGGCAAATAATACAATCCACCAGTTTGTAAGCCAGATTGATCACGCGTTTTGAAAAGAATATGGAGGAGGAAGGGTTGTATTTGTTTAAAACACTCAGCACATTGGCTTCACGAGCCACAAATTTGGTATTCCTGAAAAATGGCGACATAAAGGCTATTAACACATTTAAATGCACTATGGAGCTTACAACCACATCTGGTTTGTTCTTTTTTAAATACGAAAAAATACTGAAAAACGATTTTAAAACCCTTGGTTTGTTTAGGTAAACAATCTCCAGGTCTGTTAAATGATATACTGTGTCTTTTTGGTAACCAGTAACCAAGAGCGTGGTTTTAAAAAGCTCTTTGTTTACATTTTGAGCCACAAAAGACAATATGCGTTCGGCTCCTCCTGCAGCAAGGGAAGGGATTACAAAAACAATATTTATTTTTTTGGATCTCATTTTACTTCGTAGCCTTTTCCATTATTGTCCAACCATTGTTTTAACACCAATACTTGCCAAATAATGGTAAACCGGTTCCAGCTGCCATTCATGTGTTGTTTAATGTATGTGCTAATAGTCTCAGGTTCAATACAAGGTATTTTATTAAGGTTCTCATCACTTAACTCAGTAAGTACAAAGTCTTTTAAATCTGTTTTAAACCATTCGGCAAAAGGCATGGAAAACCCAGATTTTGGTCTGTCAAAAATATGCTTGGGCACATATTTATAAAGAACTTCCTTTAAAATACGTTTTTGGTTTTTCCCTTTAAATTTAAAGGAAGTAGGTAAGGATCTTGCAAATTCCACCACTCTGTAATCCAGTAAAGGAGCTCTGGCTTCTAAGGAAAATGCCATGGTTGCTCTGTCTACTTTAGTGTTTATATCCCAAATGAGATAGGTTTTCAAATCGAAATCCGAAATGCGTTCAAATAAATTCTTCTTTTTGTGTTTCAGGTATTTTATTTCTTCTAAATCGTAAACATCGACATCGGTTTTAATCCATGAAAAATCTAGATTGGTCATAGATGCCAAATACACATCATCTGTGTTTTTATAGGTTAGTGCCTTGGCTATTATTTTAAGCCTATAATTAGAGGATAGGTTTAAAATAGAAGCGCAAAATTTTCTGAAAAACAAAGGTAACATATTTATTTTCTGACCTTTTCTAATCCAGTTGTATCTGTGGTAGCCAATAAAACTTTCGTCTCCTGCATCCCCAGAAAGCGCAACGGTAACTTTTTCTCTTGTATGTTTTGCCAAGAGCATGGAAGGGATGGCAGACGAATCTGAAAACGGTTCATCATAAAAATGGCAAAAGTTTTTTATCAGGCTTTTGCCTTCCTCGTAATTGCATTCTATCACATGGTGGTCTGTTTGTAAATGATCTGCCACCTGTTGTGCATAAAGGCTTTCGTCAAATCCTTTTTCATTAAATTTCACCGAAAACGTTTTTACCTTACTGTTGGTGCTTTTGGTTGCCAACGCTGCCACCACAGAGGAATCCACACCACCTGAAAGGAAAATTCCAACAGGAACATCGGCAAACAAACGAAGTTTAACAGCGTCTTTCAAGGTGTGGTCCAATTCATTAGCAGCTTCTTCAAACGTACCTTTATATGCTTTTTCCCCTTTATAGTCAATATCCCAATAGGTTTTTTCTGTAAAGGTGTGAGTGTTTAAATCGAATACAAACGAATGTCCTGCGCGAAGTTTTTTAATTTCATTAAATATGGAATAAGGATCAGGAATCACTCCCCAAGCCAAGTACAAAGAGATGGCTTTTTTTGAAACACTTAAATTTTGATTGTAAAGTTGTACAACCGATAGTTGACTGGCAAATTCAAAATCTTTCCCATTGTGATAATAATAAAAAGGTTTTTGTCCCAACCTGTCCCTAGCTCCAAAAAAAAGGTTTTTTACCTGGTCGAAAATAACAAAGGCAAACATGCCGTTAAAATGGCTGACACAGTCTTCCCCATATTCCAAATAAGCAGCACAAATAACTTCAGTGTCACTGGTTGTATTAAAGGTGTAGCCCTTGGTTATCAAAACCTTTTTGATTTCTTGAAAATTATAGATTTCACCATTAAAAACCAGGTGAATGTTTCCCTGATAGGTGAAAGGTTGGTTGGAACGTTCGTCCAAATCTATAATAGCCAACCTGTTATGGCCAAAAATGACTTGGTTTTTGTCCCCAAAATAATCAAACTTCAATTTGTCTGGACCTCTAAAATTAGAGCGTTCCAGTTTTTCATTGATCTGAGCGTTATTGTAAGGTATTGTAGAGCCGTAAATTCCACACATATTGTTTAAGGGTTTAAAGTGTTAAGGGTTTGGTTTTCTGGACTGTATTTTACTCTTTGATAAAGCCAAATAGAGGTAAACAGTACCAAGAAATTATCAAAATAATTATGGGATACCAATAAATATGTAGCCAATATGGTAGCAATACAGGCATATTCGGGATTGGTGTAAAGGTGTTTAAAGCTTCTAAACATAAGCGATAAATAAATAATGATGAATAACATAAAGGGGATGATTCCTGATTCTCCAATAGCCATTAAATAAGTGTTGTGAACTCCCACACCTACATCAATATGTTTGTTTTTTTTGCCGTGTAGTGCATTGTAGCCTACACCAAATACTGGATTGTCCAAAATAACATCGGTATATAAAGCCCAAGTTTCGTTTCTGGAATTTTCTGTAATGGTTTTTGTTTCAATTTGATCACCACCAAACAAACTTTGAAAAGCAGAAAACCTTACGGCATTCAGATTAAAAATGGAAGAAACGGTTAAAACTATCACTATGGCGATACTTCCAGCCACCAAACTAACACTGTTTTTTTTGTTGGATATAATTGCTATCACATTAATAAGTACCAGTAATAAAATGAAATACCTGGATAGTGTCATGATTCCTGCTGTGACTATAAGTAGTTGTAGGCCTAATTTTAAAATGGTGTTTTTAATGTTAAACGTTAAGGAGAAGGCAATCAAACAAATTATTCCAGCATTGTTTGGGTTTATATAAAAACCTCCATACCTACCATAAAGAGTGGAAAAAGCTACTGCGTTTACCAAAATGCTCATGGACCCAATAAAGGCAAATAAGCCCAATTCGGTATGCGTGGTATCTTTTGCCAAATACACAATTCCAATTATAAATATGAAATATTTTAATGCATCCAGATAAAAATCCCTTATTTCACCAGAATAATTTATACCTGCAATTAAATGATAGGCAAGGCCCAAAACAATGAAGGAAGTAACCAATTTTGGTTTTGGGCTTACAAAGTAATAGAACAAAATTAAAATAAAAAACATGGCACTCACCACACTTCCAACTCCTGAGCCAAAAGCAATCGCGCTAAAGGATACAAAGTTAAGTAAGGTGATGGAGAGTAATATGTATTTTAATATTTTCATTCTTTAATTTAAGTTGCAGCTTAAATAACAGTGGTTAATTTTTTAAATGGCCAACCTATGGTAAATATAATTCTTAAACTGAAATTGTTTAGCGCTTTGGTGTAATCCTGTTTTTTATAATTTAAATAATTGGCTGAACGTAAAAGGGTGAATATCCTTTTTAGAAAAACCTTTGGGTTTTTCCAAAAATAATCTTCGTAAAACCAATTTAGCAAGCATAATGAAAAAATAGCCATTCCTAACGCATTGTTTTCATGCTTTTCTATGGAGACCCTGTTGGAAGTGTCTAAATAGTAGGTTCTAAGGACATCGTTTGTGTACATGATCTTAAAACCTTCTTTTGAAATTAGATTCCATAATATACCTTCAGGAATGCAGCCTTTGGAAAAATTCTCAGGATGTACATAAATGCTTCTTAAAATATCTGTTTTGGTAAAACCCCATTTTTCCTTAAGGCTTTCGTTTTTAAGTCTGTTTTCAAACGTAGAGCTATACATCGGACTTTCCTTAAATTTTTCGCCTACCAAATGTCCATCTTGATCTGCGCACAAACAAGTTACGCCACTTATTTTTTGTCGTTTATCCTCAGGAATGCTGTTGTACCTTTCAATAAACACTTCAAGGGCATTTTCAACACAAGCATCATCAGAGTCCAATGGAAGAAAAAACTCTCCTTTGGCAATGGCAACTGCTTCCATAAGACAAGCCATTTTATGACGGTTAACGGCATTGTTTATATAACGTATATTTAAATTGGAAGGACCCATCAATTCTTGAATGACTTCATGGGAATTATCCAAGGAACCATCATTGATGATTATCAATTCAAAATCTTTGAATGTTTGTTTTTCAAGCGACTCAAACACACGATGAATGGTTTCTGAACGATTATAAACTGGTGTGAAAACAGTAAATTTATAGTCGAAGCTAGAAGCCTTTTCCAAGGGTTTGTATGTTGGTACCAACGCTTTCAAATTCATAATGCACTTATAAAAAACAGGTTACACATATTTTTAAACATAATGGAACAAGATACTTATTAAAAAAATGTCTCATACTATCAATAATACTTCTTTTGTTTGTTGGCATAGGAAAAAAGCACCAAACTTCTTACAATATATAGAGTAGTGGTACAAAGTACAATTCCATAAATGCCATATAGTTTTAAAAAAATATAATCCAAAATAATATTTAACAACATGCTTCCAAAAGACACATAAGCCATAAAGGCATTTTTGTTCAAGCTGGTTAAAAATTGCACAATTATATTGTCGCATATATAAAATGGTGCACCTATTAGCAGGAAAATCTGTAATTCTGAAACCAATAAGGAATCTTGGGAGGTAAACTCGTTTCTTTCAAAAATAAAGGATACAATGTTTTCAGAAAAAACAATGATGGGAATAATGACAAGCACAAGTGAAATAAACACAAATTTCAACATCCTGTTTAACTGCTTAGACGCTTCGTGTTTGTTATTGGCTATTAATTTGGAAAAATGGGGCAATAACACCCTGGATAACGCCAAAACAGCTATGGCAGTAAAAAAAGCAGGTATTTTTAAGGCGTAATTTAAAGCTGCAATGGAGCCCACTACCAATTGTGCAGCAAAATATTGATCTGTAATTGGGATCAAACCAGACAAAAACCCAGAACTTACTTTTGCGGGTAATTGATTGAACATTAGTTTTGTGCCATCGGTCTTAAAATCCGGTTTGCTTATTTGAATGATTTTTTTGGACTTGGCAATTAAGGCCAAAAATGTAAACTCAAGAATACTACCTATTAACATGCCTATGGCAAGCACTTTCTCTTGAAAGACATCTTTAAAAAAAAGCAATAAAATCAAGATGGAAATTGAAGTAAACACAGGGTAAATAGTAGAATATTTAAACTCATCGTGAATATTCAGCAAACCACTTAACAAAGAGGAAAGCCCCCAAAACAAAATACAGGGAAGCAAGAAAAAAAACTGAACTTTAATTAGATGATAATAGGCTTCTGTATGGTTAGGAAAAAACAGTTCCAAAAAAGTATTGGTAAACAAATACGCAAGAAGCATAAAAAAGAAGGTGGTGGAAATGGTTACAATAAAACTAGTGGCTTGAAAAGATGCTATGGATCTGCCTGTTTTTTGTTCCATAATATAATTGGGAATAAAAACCGACTTAAATGCGCTTAAAAACACCTGATATATAAATCCTGGAACCAAAGAGGCTATTAAAAATGTATCCAAAAGCTCAGAGAGTCCAAAATTGCTTGCAACGACCACTTCTTTATAAAAACCAAAGCCTTTCACAATTAAGGTTACAGCTGCAACTGCAACAATATTCATGACCATAGGGTTTTTTCTAAGGTTATGAAATAAAGAGCTGATATGTTTTTTATATTTCAAAAGAAGACTTAATTATTGCTAATGAGTTTATGGATAAGTTTACGCCATTGCGAGGCTATTTCTGTAGGTGAGTATGCCTCAACCGATTCTTTGGCGTTTTCACTGAATTTGGCTTGTAGCTTGGTGTCATTCATTAATCTTGAAAGATTTTCTTCCAGAGCTTGTTGATCGCCAACAGGTATTAACATTCCATTCACTTTATGTTGGATGATTTCGGATGGTCCATAGGGACAATTGGTTGAAATACATGCCAAACCATAGGACATGGCTTCAATAATAACATTTGGGAACCCTTCGTGTTTGGAAGTAAAAGCAAATATTTTTGCTTTGTTATAATATTCCGAAATGTTTTTAATGTTTCCAGCCAACAGTATTTGATCCTGCATCCCTAAATTGGAAATAAGCTGTTTGTAACTTTCAAAATTATCGCCATCCCCAAGCAGAACCACTTTCCAGTCAGTATTTTTTATATTGGAAAAAGCACGAATTAACAAATCTTGGTTTTTAAGGTCTATTAACCTGCCTACATTAAGAATGATGTTTTCTTTTGGAGTATTGACATCGCGTTTATCCAAAAGTTCTGTATTGTTGGGGTTTTTAATTATCTGGATTTTAGAATTCACATAGTGTTTAAAATAATTTTTTGTGCCTTCTGTTTGAACCACCAAGCAATGCGCATAAGGGTAAACAAGCTTTCTGATTGTGTGCCAGACTTTGTTGATTCGGTTAAATTCCGGATTGGCCCTTTCGCTTATTATACTTGGTATTTTGGCCATTTTACAAGCCAAGATGGTATAGACGTTTGTAGCAGGCAAAAAACCTATGGCTATATCTATTTGTAATTTTTTTAAGTTTTTTGCAAGGTTCCTAACCAACAGGTAATTGTTTTTTATCGACTGTAACAAGGTTGGCTCAAGCAGATAAGTATCTTGGCAAGTAGCTATTTTAATACGCTTGTCCAATCTGTAAAAAGGCTCACAAGGATATAAGGCAATTATATGCACCTGATATTCATCAACAAGTAAGTTGGCCAGTGAGCTAACCACGCGTTGGGCTCCACCAGCATTTAAACAGGGCACTACAAAAGCAATAGATTGTTTCAATTTAAAAAATTGTTAGGCTGCAAAAAATATAGATTAATAGCTTTTAAAGAGACTTTAAAAATATGTAATTTTTTATTCTAAAAATATTTCTCTTGAACTATTTAGATGAAATAACCATTTTACAATTTAAAATGCACAAAATGGTTCTTGTAGGAGAAGTATGAAGTTCTATAAATTGTTCATAACCTGTTAATTACTTTTAATTTTTTATATAATCCAAAACCAGATTCCCTGCGTATATAAACCTGATGTTTATTAACATGCAGTTTGTCGATCGACGAACCGTTAAAAAGTAACATAAATACTACAAAATACATTTAAAGTAATATTATACTTACAAAAATGATGTATTTTATCGAATTTATAATTTTTTTGACCTAAATATGAACTGTATTTTAATAGATTAGCAAAAGATTAATAGCAAAACCCCTAAGTATGAAACATTTATATGTTGGAAAATTCTCACATCGTGAGGGTTTTCAAAGAGTATTTTTTATTTATTTTTTATTTTTCAGCATCATTATAACGGCCCAAACCTACCCAGAAACGGTTCAATTAAATAATGTGCAATACGAATCCTATCAAACCCCTACAGGTCCTAAACCAGGATATCTGCAGGAAACCACCAATGAATTTGGTAATAAATTAACTAGAATCAGTGATGCTGCTGTTTTTGGCACAACAGACTTTAATGTAAGACATCACTATTCACTTGATGAACCATGGAATTCTGATGGTTCTTTAATTAAGTTGGCAGGCTATCCAGCTGCCATTTTAGATGCAGACACTTATGAGTTTTTATATTGGGCTGGAATCCCTAGTTCAGCCACTTGGTCTTATTCCGAGCCTAACATCATGTATGGCATCTCTGGAAATAGATTTGTGAGTTACGATGTTACCACAAACAACAGACAGACCATACGTACATTTAGTGATTACTCGGTAATTGAATATGGAGGTTCAAAAGGAAACATGTCCATAGACGATAAATATGTAGGTCTTATTGGAAGAAATGGAAGTAACCGTACTTTAATTGTATATGATGTTGAAAACGATGTGGTTGTGGCCACCCGAAATATTGGAACTGCTGCCATTGGTTGGTTTTCTGTTAGTCAGTCTGGACAATATGCCGTGTCTTGCTATTTAGCCGATGGAAGTGCAGACGATCAAGGTATGAAAGTGTTCAATATAGATCTTACAAACAGAAGACATTTAGACGATTACACCAAACATGGTGATTTAGGTATTGACGCCAACGGAAATGATGTATATGTAACTTTTGGTGACCCTGTAACAAGAGGCAACGACTATTATATGAAAATGATTAGACTTTCTGATGGAGTTCAAACACCTCTATTTCATTATACCTCAGATTATGGTGTTTGGAATGGGCATATTAGTTGCAGAAACACCTCTAGACCAGGTTGGGCATATGTAAACGAAGGCTGCTGTCAAACTGTTGGAAGAAAAGAGGTATTTGCAATTAAATTGGATGGTTCAGACATGATCCAAAGATTTGCTTATCATCATACCAATGAAAATACAGGCTATGCGCATCAAGCTCATGCTGTTCCCAATAGGGATGGAAGTAAAGTGATGTTTGCCAGTAACTGGAATAACCAATTTACGGAAGCTCATCCACCATCTTTTGTGGTAGAAGCTCCAGCAACCTTGGGTATAGAAGAAAATGAAGCTGTTGCTTCCAACAATATTAAGGTGTATCCAAACCCATCTAGAGATGGAATGGTTCACATTAAATTAAATGGAAACATTGCTGTAAAATCTATACAATTATACGATATGCTTGGAAGAACCATTAGAACAGAAGAAATGGTTTCTAACGAGAAAAGTTTGAATTTGTCACATTTGCCAGAAGGCGTTTATTTGTTGTCTTTTCAAACAGAAAATAATGGTTCGGTAACCAAACGGATCGTTTTGAATTAGGGAAAATTCAATCAATTTTTAATAGCAGAGCCTGAAATTTATTTTTCAGGCTTTTTTTATGGCCAATCAATGGTTTTTATGGTAGCGATACTGTCGCAGTTTTCAACCGTTAACAAAACTTCGGTTTTATTTATGTTTCCTTCAACAGCATAAATACCACAAGGTTTCTTTCTGGTGTCGCTTTTGGAAAAATCTATGTCACCATGCTTTAAAATGTCCCTAATGGCTACGGAATCTATTTTTTTATTGGAAATGGCAGACTCAATGATTTCAGAATATTGAATCTGTTTTAAATTGATGTTTTTTAAAACCCTGGCTTCAGGGCCATAATCGCAAGACACTTTTTTGCCATTTAAAAAAAAGGCCAGCACAATCAATCCAAGGGCAAATCCACCTAAATAATACCCAACTCGATGTAGTAATTTCATGTATGTTATCTTAAAAATTTCAAGGAATTAAAATGGTTTGCTGTTATTGGGAATTTAAAAAATAAGCAAATTGATATCGCTATGTTTTAAATCGAACCATTCCCCAACAGGTTTGCTGGTTAAAATTCCGTGGTAAAAATACAATCCATTCTTTAAACCTCTGTCAAAACGCAAAGAATTTTCCAGGCCACCATCCTCGGCAATTTTCAAAAGATAAGGCGTAAAAATGTTACTTATTGAAATTGAAGCTGTTCTGGAATATCGAGCAGGAATATTTGGTACACAATAATGAATAACGCCATGTTTGGTAAAGGTTGGTGTTTTGTGTGAGGTTACTTCACTGGTTTCAAAACAACCTCCCATATCAATGCTGACATCTATAACAACCGAACCATTTTTCATGTTGGCCACCATGGATTCCGTAACCAAAATGGGCGACCTGTTTTTGCCTCTAACAGCAGCAATTACCACATCGCAACGTTTTAAAGCTTTACTTAAATTTTTTGGTTGTAAGGTGGATGTAAATAAGGTCTTGCCTAAATTTACCTGTATACGTCTTAATTTGGTAATGGAATTATCAAAAACCTTAACATTGGCTCCAAGTCCAATAGCACTTCTGGCAGCAAATTCCCCAACCGTTCCAGCGCCTAGAATAACCACTTCAATAGGAGGAACACCACATACATTGCCAAACATGAGCCCATTTCCATCGTTAACATTGCTTAATAGTTCTGAAGCAATAAGTACGGAAGCTGTTCCGGCAATTTCGCTTAACGAGCGTACAGCAGGAAAAGCGCCAGTTTCGTCCCTAATAAACTCGAATGCCAAGGCTGTGATTCGTTTTGCAGCCAACGTTTCAAAATATTTTTTTGTTTGGGTTTTTAATTGGACTGCAGAGATAAGTATAGTTTGCGGATTGATCAGGTTTATTTGCTCAAGGGTAGGAGGTTCCACCTTTAAAATCATGGGACAGGCATATACTTTGGCAGTATCTTTGGTGATTTCGGCTCCAGCTTCGCTGTATTCCTTGTCGGTAAAATGGGCGCCAATACCTGCACCAGATTCCAATAATACCCTGTGTCCGTTGTTAACCAATGCCGAAACAGCATCTGGTGTTAAACACACCCGTTTTTCCTGATAAGCTGTTTCTTTGGGAATACCAATAAATAGATTGCCCTTACGACTAAAAATTTCCAGTTTTTCTTCTTGAGGAAGTAATTGTTGCTTGGTAAATGGCGATAAAGCTTTAGACATAGTTGACACACATTATATAAGGAGTCAAATTACGAATAAATTTTTGAATGGTTAAATAGGAATTTAAAAATACTGCTTTATTTTCTCCCACATGTTTTTTGGTTTCATCATAAACTCTTGCTCTAACTCTTCCAACGATTTGTTGGCTGTATTGAGCTTATCAAACATTTTCGCCCGAATAAGATAAATAGAAGGGATTACTACAGCCATGATTGGTAACAAATGCATCAGTTGAAACTGATCTACATAAGACAAATCTTCATTAAATATACTTATCATTTGATAGAGGTACATTGCAATTGGCACTAGTAAAACATGATACCACCAATGTCTGCAAGTAAAAAACCAAAGAATTAACAATAATAGAGGTATTGCTTTACCTGTAACTAACCACATTACAATATTTGCGTTATCATAACCTCTGCTATCATAAGTAAATAAAAAAGTGTTCCAAACTTTTGTGCTTGGAACACTTTCATACAAATAAAATAGGTATGGTGTAATAGCCAAAATTGTAGCTACAATACTACCTATGATTAAGCTTTTTTTATCCGTTTTTTGGAACTCGAATATCTTTCTTTTCAACTTTTGGCGCGTCTTCATTTGCTTGGAATAAATTAGCTGCTTGAGCTGTGAACAACATGCCACCGAAAATTGCAATTGCAATTACATACTTTTTAGTTTTCATAATCTTAAGGGATTTAATTAATTAATACTCCAAATGTATATGAGAACTTAGTACGCTAAAAGGCTTAAATGTTAAAATTATGTTAAAAACACGTTTTTTTCATTTTTTCGTTACGGTTTTTCCGTAATCGGAACCTTTTTTTGGTAGATTTTGGTGGTTGTTTGGTTTTTTAGCTCGTTAAACAATTATTTTAAAATGAGATTTCGAGTGTGATTGTCATTCATTGTTAATGTTACACAATCAAAATCATCGGTTATTATATCTTCAATCAATTCTGGCCATTCAATAATGAGCCAGCGGGTAGAATTCAAATAATCTTCCAGGCCAAAATTGTAGGCTTCATCAAGATCTTTTATTCTATATAAGTCAAAATGATATATGCTATCATCTTTTAATTCGTATTCATTCACTATGGAATAGGTTGGGCTACTAACATCATCCATGCTTCCCAAGGCTTTAACAAGCGCTTTTATTAAGGTTGTTTTGCCAACTCCCATGTTTCCGTAAAGCAAAATGGTTTTACTTTTTAGGTTTTTTAGGAGTTGATTGGCAACAGTTTGTAACTCATCAATACGATAATCAACATTCAAATTGTTTGATTTTTGCATACAATGATAGGGATAAAAATTTAGAAAAACTAATAATTTGTGTATTTCAACGGATTTTTTTGCATTACACAGATTTATTTCGGGCTCAACACCACAAAAGGTATAATCATTTCTTCCAAAGAAACACCACCATGTTGATAGGTGTTTCTGTAGTAGCTTACATAATGATTATAGTTGTTTGGATAAGCAAAAAACAAATCCCCTTTTGCAAAAATAAACGAACTGCTCATGGTTATAGACGGCAAGTGAATGCTTTTTGGGTCTTTGGCAACCAATACGTCCTTATCTTCATAAGTCAAGCTACGACCGGTTTTATAACGTAAATTTAAACTGGTGTCTTTATCTCCAATTACTTTTGAAGGGTTTTTTACGTTTATGGTTCCATGATCTGTGGTTAATATCAGCTTGAAACCTAGTTGTTGGGCTTGCTGAATCATTTCCAAAAGCGGGGAGTTTTTAAACCAACTTTGTGTTAACGAACGATAGGCCTTGTCGTTTGAAGCCAGTTCTTTAACCACATCCATTTCGGTTTTGGAATGGGAAAGCATGTCTACAAAATTATAAACTACCACAGTTAAATCGTTATCTTTTAAGGATTTAAAGTTGTCAACCAGTTTTTTTCCGGTTTTTAAATTGGTAATTTTATGATATTCGGTCTTTAGGTGAGATAAACCTAAGCGTTTTAATTGAGCTTTTAAAAATTCGTCCTCATGCAGGTTTTTGCCTCCTTCGTCTGTGTCGTTCTTCCATAAATCTGGATGCAGTTTTTCCATATCGCTAGGCATCAATCCGGAAAATATGGCATTCCTTGCGTATTGGGTTGCAGATGGCAGGATACTATAAAAAGGGGATTCTGTCACTTTTTTATAATAATTGTTCACTATGGGCTCAAAAGCTTTCCATTGGTCATACCTTAAATTATCAATAACTACTAAAAGGGTAGGCTGTTCCTTGCTTAATTCTGGGACAATTTTGTTTTTAAATAAGGTATGCGATAAGGTTGGAGCTTCTGTATGTGGTTCAAACCAGCTTGGGTAGTGCTTGTCTATAAATTTCCCAAATTGGGTGTTGGCTTCGCTTTTTTGAGATTCCAAAATTTCAAACATACCAGCATCTTCAATATTTTCTAGTTGAAGTTCCCAATAAATAAGTTTTTGATATAAATTGGCCCATTCCTCAAAGGTGTTTACCATGCTTAGGTCCATGGCAATTTTTCTAAATTCCTGCTGGTAATTGGATGTGGTTTTTTCTGACACCAATCGGGAATGATCTAAATTTTTCTTGATGCTCAGTAAAATTTGATTCGGATTTACCGGTTTTATAAGGTAATCGGCAATTTTGTTGCCAATGGCTTCTTCCATAATATATTCCTCTTCACTTTTGGTAATCATCACTACAGGAAGCGTATCTCGTTTTTCCTTGATTTCATTTAAGGTTTCCAGACCTGTTAATCCTGGCATGTTTTCGTCTAGAAACACAATGTCAAAATTTTTGTCGTCTAAAATCTCAAGAGCTTCTGTACCACTTTGGCAGGTGGTAACTTGGTAGTTTTTCTTTTCAAGAAAAAGGATATGGGGTTTTAGCAAATCAATTTCATCGTCAACCCAAAGAATATTTATATGGTTCATGTATATTTGTTTAAATTTTTAATATCAAAGATTAAGCCTAATTGTGCAAAACAAACTTAAAATATTTAACGACCCAATTTACGGATTTATTACCATTCCAAATTCGTTAATTTTCGATTTAATTGAACATAAATACTTTCAACGCTTAAGACGTATTTCGCAAATGGGCATGTCTTATTTAGTATATCCAGGGGCACACCATACCAGATTTCATCATGCCTTGGGTTGTATGCACTTAATGCAAAAAGCTGTTAATGTGTTGCGATTTAAGGGGATTGACATCTCTGCCGATGAGGAACAGGCCCTTTATGTAGCTATTTTATTACATGATATTGGTCATGGTCCTTTTTCCCATGCCATGGAACATAGCATAGTAAATGGGGTTTCCCATGAGGAGATTTCACTGCTTTTTATGGAGCAGCTCAATAAAGATTTTAACTTAAGTTTAACGCTGGCCATACAGATTTTTAAAGGCGAACACCCAAGAAAGTTTCTTTGCCAGTTAATTTCGGGACAACTGGACATGGACCGAGCCGATTATTTAAAACGGGATAGTTTTTATACAGGTGTTGCTGAAGGAAACATTAATAGTGAGCGTTTAATTACCATGCTTAATGTTGTGGACAATGAATTGGTAGTTGAAGAAAAAGGCATTTATAGCGTAGAAAAGTTTCTGGTAGCAAGAAGACTTATGTACTGGCAAGTGTATTTGCACAAAACAAGTTTGGCAGCAGAACAATTGTTGATTAGGGTGTTAAAACGAGCTAAGGAACTAACCAGTTTGGGAGTGGATTTGAAAGCAAGTGCTGCCTTGCAATTCTTTTTAAAACAGGAAATAACCAGTGAGAATTTTAACAGGGAAACGCTAGACGTGTTTGCCAGATTGGACGATTACGATATTATTGCAGTCATGAAAGAATGGCAGTTTCATGAGGACTTTGTTCTAAAAAACCTTTGCGACATGCTCATTAATCGCGATTTGCTTAAAGTGAAGCTCAAAAATAAAAAAATAAAAAAGGAAAAACTTCAAGTTCATGCTCAAAAGCTCATGGAGACTTATGGTATTAGTAACGAAGAAGCGAATTATTTTGTGTTTACTGGTGAGATTTCAAATCAAGCTTATCAAATTAAAAAGCAACATATTAATATATTGTATAAAAACGGTAAAATACAGGATATTATTAAGGCTTCAGACCAATTGAACTTAAAAGCACTCTCAAAAACAGTCACAAAATATTATATCTGTTATCCTAAAGAAAAACTTTAGCACTTTTTTCCTATTTTTGCTGGAATGAAATTTACAGCACAACAAATAGCAGGAATATTAGAAGGAGACATTGTAGGCAATCCAGATGTTGAAGTTTCTAAACTTTCCAAAATAGAAGAAGGGACCAAAGGGTCATTAACCTTTTTGGCTAATCCTAAATATCAATCCTATATATATTCTACAAAAGCATCCATTACCATAGTTAATAAAACCTTTGTTCCGGAAAACCATTTAGAAACCACGCTTATAAAGGTTGAAGATGCCTATAAGTCATTTTCTAAGTTGTTGGAATATTATAATATGGTAAAGCTTAACAAACAAGGGATAGAAAATCCTTCGTTTATTTCAGACTCTGCTACTTATGGGTCTCAAATTTATGTTGGTGCCTTTACTTATATAGGCGAGAATGTAAAAATTGGCAACAACGTAAAAATTTTCCCAAATTGTTACATTGGAGATAATGTGGTTATAGGTAACGATACGGTTGTTTTTGCAGGAGTAAAAATTTATTCCGAAACTTCCATTGGCAACAATTGTGTCATTAACTCAGGGGTTATCATTGGTGCAGATGGTTTTGGTTTTGTTCCAAATGAAAAAGGGGAATATAATAAGGTTCCACAAACAGGAAACGTTATTATAGAGGATTTTGTAGATATTGGAGCAGCTACTACAATAGATAGGGCTACATTGGGTTCTACCATTATACGAAGAGGTGTTAAACTGGATAACCAAATTCAAATTGCCCATAATGTTGAAATTGGCAAGAATACAGTTATAGCTGCCCAAACAGGAATAGCAGGTTCCACCAAGATTGGCGAGAATTGTCAAATAGGAGGGCAGGTTGGCTTTGCAGGACATATTACCATAGGTAATAATGTTAAAATTCAAGCACAATCCGGAATAGGTAGAAGTATCAAGGACAACGAAACCTTGCAAGGGTCTCCAGCTTTTAGCTATGGGGACTGGAACAAATCCTATGTGTATTTTAAGAACTTACCGAAAATTGTTAAAAATATAACCGATTTAGAAAAAAAAGTAGATGGGAATAATTAATACAGAAGTTAAACAAAAAACCATAAAGGACGAGGTGTCTTTAAATGGTGTTGGCCTACATACAGGAAAAAATGTGACCTTAACTTTTAAACCAGCTCCTGTAAACACAGGATTTGCATTTAAGCGTATTGATTTGGAGGGGACACCTGTTATTGAAGCAAATGCAAATTACGTCACCAATACCCAAAGAGGTACCTGTTTGGAGAAAAATGGCGTTACCATTCAAACATCGGAGCATGTATTGGCTGCTTTGGTTGGATTGGATCTGGACAATGTTATAATTGAACTAAATGCTTCCGAACCACCAATAATGGATGGATCTTCAAAATATTTTGTTGAAGTTTTAGAAAAATCCGGCGTTGTAGAACAAGATGCATTTAGGGAAGAATATGTTGTAACCGATGTTATTTCTTATACAGATGAAGAATCTGGAAGTGAAATTCTAGTGATGCCTTCCAACGAATATCAGGTAACCACCATGGTGGATTTTGGCACAAAAGTTTTGGGAACACAAAATGCCACCCTTAAGAATATTTCAGATTTTAAAGAGGAGATCGCATCTTCCAGAACCTTTAGTTTTTTACATGAACTGGAAATGCTGCTGGAACATGGTTTGATAAAGGGAGGCGATTTAAACAACGCCATAGTTTATGTAGACAAAGAGATTTCACCAAATACCATAGAAAAGTTAAAGGTAGCTTTTAAAAAAGATGCCATTGCAGTTAAACCAAATGGCATTTTGGATAATTTAACCTTGCATTATCCCAACGAGGCTGCAAGACATAAATTGTTGGACGTAGTTGGAGATTTGGCTCTAATTGGTGTGCGTTTAAGAGGAAAGGTGATAGCAAACAAACCAGGACATTTTGTAAACACACAGTTTGCAAAAAAAATGTCTAAACTTATTAAGAACGAAAGACGCAACCATGTTCCAAAAATAGATTTAAACCAAGAGCCATTAATGGACGTGAATCAAATAATGAGCATGCTGCCTCATAGACAGCCTTTTTTGTTGATTGACAAAATTTTTGAATTGTCCGACAGTCATGTTATTGGAATGAAAAACGTAACCATGAACGAGCCGTTCTTCGCTGGCCATTTCCCTGGAGCTCCTGTAATGCCTGGGGTTTTAATTGTGGAAGCCATGGCCCAAACAGGAGGTATCCTTGTGCTAAGTACTGTTCCAGACCCAGAAAATTACTTGACTTTCTTCATGAAAATAGACAATGTGAAATTTAAACAAAAAGTAGTTCCTGGAGATACCTTAATTTTTAAATGCGATTTAATTTCCCCAATCCGTCGTGGTATTTGCCACATGCAAGGCTATGCTTACGCCAATGGGAAATTATGTGCAGAAGCCGAGCTAATGGCTCAAATTTCAAAAGTAAAATAAAAGTAAGTAATAAAACTTAATATAAAATGAATCAACCACTAGCTTATGTGCATCCAGGAGCCAAAATAGCAAAAAATGTTGTTATAGATCCTTTTACTACCATCCATAACAATGTTATCATTGGAGAAGGAACATGGATTGGGAGCAACGTTACCATCATGGAAGGGGCTCGAATTGGCAAAAATTGCAATATTTTTCCAGGAGCTGTTATTTCTGCTGTACCACAGGATTTAAAATTCAATGATGAAGACACGCTTACTATTATAGGGGATAATGTAACCATAAGGGAATGTGTAACTATCAATAGAGGTACCACAGATAAAATGAAAACCGTAATTGGTAACAATTGTCTTATCATGGCTTATTGCCATATTGCACACGATTGTATTGTTGGTAACAACTGTATTTTTTCTAACAACAGTACATTGGCAGGACACATTACTGTGGGAGACTATGTGGTGTTGGCAGGTATGACTGCTGTTCATCAGTTTTGTTCCATTGGAAACCATGCTTTTGTTACTGGTGGTTCATTGGTAAGAAAAGATGTCCCTCCATTTGTAAAAGCAGCCCGTGAACCTCTGTCTTATGTAGGAATCAATTCTGTTGGCTTGAGAAGAAGAGGTTTTTCAACCGAAAAAATTAGGGAAGTACAAGACATCTATAGAATCTTATATCAAAAAAACTACAACAATACCCAAGCCTCAGAGATTATTGAGGCAGAAATGGAAGCAACTCCAGAAAGGGATGAAATCTTGCAATTTATCAAGAATTCCCATCGTGGTATCATGAAAGGTTATTTTAAATCTAATTGATTTCAAATAAAACTTAAATAAAAAATATCTTAACAAACAACAAACAACAAACAACAAACGATAAAGAATAAATGGCAACAACAAGCGATATTAGAAACGGATTATGCATCAGGTATAATAACGATATTTATAAAATCATAGAATTTTTACACGTAAAACCAGGTAAAGGACCAGCTTTTGTTAGAACCAAATTAAAAAGCGTTACAACTGGGAAAGTATTGGAAAACACCTTTTCGGCTGGACATAAACTAGAAGATGTACGTGTGGAAACACACAAGTTTCAGTTCTTGTATAACGATGGGGAATTTTATCATTTCATGAATACCGAAGATTACACACAAATTCGTTTGCTGGAAGCAGCTTTGGACAGACCGGATTTAATGAAAGAAGGCGAAGTGGTTACGGTTATCATCAACACAGAAGATAACATGCCATTATCTGTTGAAATGCCTGCTAGTGTTATTCTTGAAGTAACCCATACAGAACCTGGTGTTAAAGGGAATACTGCTACAAATGCTACAAAACCTGCTACTGTGGAAACAGGAGCCGAAGTAAATGTCCCTTTATTTATAAACGAAGGAGACAAAATTAAAATTGAAACAGAAAAAGGAACTTATAAAGAACGCATTAAGGACTAATTGCAGTATTTCGTTTTGCGTTGTGGGAATTTTTAAAAACCACAATGTCTTTCCTTAACTACTTTGCTATATATATTTAAACATATTTATGAAATTCCCAAAACCACATACTTTAAAGCAAATATCAGACCTTCTCGAGTGTCAATTTGTTGGTGACGAAAATTTCCCTGTTTTGGGGATGAATGAAATACATGTGGTTGAAGCTGGAGATATTGTTTTTGTAGATCATCCCAAGTATTACGATAAGGCCTTGGAATCTGCTGCTACTATTGTACTAATCAATAAAGAAGTCACTTGCCCAGAAGGTAAAGCCTTACTTATTAGCGATGATCCGTTTAGGGATTTCAACAAATTAACACAACATTTTAAACCTTTTGTATCCTCAAGCGCTTCCATTTCCCCTTCAGCTAAAATTGGGAAAAACACCATTATTCAACCCAATTGTTTTATAGGAAATAATGTAACCATTGGAGACCATTGCCTCATTCATTCCAATGTTAGTATTTATAACGATGCTGTTATTGGGAACCATGTAACCATACATGCTGGAACGGTTTTGGGAGCCAGTGCTTTTTACTATAAAAACAGACCAGAAGGTTTCGACCAATTAAAATCTGGTGGTCGGGTAATTATAAAAGACCATGTGGATATTGGAGCCTTGTGTACCATAGATAAAGGGGTAACAGGCGACACCATTATTGGTGAAGGTTCTAAATTGGACAATCAAATTCAAGTGGGTCACGATACGGTTATTGGCAAAAAGTGCTTGATAGCCTCTCAAGTTGGTATTGCTGGTTGTGTAGTTGTTGAAGACGAAGTGACCATTTGGGGTCAAGTAGGAATAACCAGTGGCATTACCATTGGAAAAAAAGCAGTTATTTCGGCACAATCTGGTGTCAGTAAATCCCTGGAAGGAAACAAAAGCTATTTTGGAACGCCTGCAGATGACTTTAGGTCCAAATATAAAGAAATTGCATCCATTAGAATGATACCTGAAATTTTGGAAAAACTAAAAATAAAATAAATGAGCCCTAAAGAGTTGTTAATCCAGTTTTATGAGTCCGATATTGTAAACAATTTAGATCTTGTCGAGCAGTTTTATCATAAAGATTGTGAACTGCATTGGAACAGCAGTAAAGATTTTAAGATTTTAAAGTATAAAGACATTTTGGATTTTTTTAAGAACATCAACAACAGTTACGTGTCTTTGCGATACGAGGTCAGTCATCTTTTGGAAGAAGGTTCATATGTAACGTCAAGACATACTGTTTATGCCAGAACCATTGAAAATGATGACGAAGAAACCCCTTTGGCACATTACATAAGTATTTGGGAAGTAAAGGACAATAAGCTCTATAGAGGATATCAAATGAGTCAGCTGACTAACGATAAAGCCATACAGTCCAATTCTTTTTCAGAAATTAAAGTTTAAAACACTTTATAAATTGCACTTAAAAACATACTTTTGCAACGTTTAAAAAACATAAAAAATTAATCAATAATGAGCGTTTTAGTTAATAAAAATTCAAAAATAATAGTACAGGGTTTCACAGGAAGCGAAGGAACATTTCATGCAGGACAAATGATTGAATATGGAACCAATGTGGTAGGTGGTGTAACTCCAGGAAAAGGTGGGCAAACCCATCTGGACAGGCCAGTTTTCAATACAGTTCAGGATGCTGTAGAACAAGCAGGTGCAGATACCACAATTATTTTTGTGCCACCAGCTTTTGCTGCAGATGCCATCATGGAAGCTGCCGATGCTGGAATAAAAGTTATTATTACCATTACAGAAGGAATTCCTGTTGGGGATATGATAAAAGCTGCCAACTATATTAAAAATAGAGATTGCAGGTTAATTGGCCCTAACTGTCCAGGAGTGATTACTCCAGGAGAGGCCAAAGTAGGTATCATGCCAGGATTTGTTTTCAAAAAAGGAAAAGTAGGAATTGTTTCTAAATCAGGTACTTTAACCTACGAAGCAGCAGACCAAGTGGTAAAACAAGGTTTGGGTATAACAACTGCTATTGGAATTGGTGGAGACCCTATTATTGGAACCACAACCAAAGAAGCTGTTGAATTATTGATTAACGACCCAGAAACTGAAGCAGTTGTGATGATTGGTGAAATTGGAGGACAGTTGGAAGCCGATGCTGCCAATTGGTACAAAGCGAGTGGAAGTAAAAAACCTATTGTAGGATTTATAGCCGGTGAAACTGCTCCTGCAGGTAGAACCATGGGTCATGCTGGTGCCATTGTTGGTGGAAGTGACGATACAGCGCAAGCAAAAAAGAAAATTATGAGAGCTTGTGGGATTCATGTGGTAGATTCTCCAGCCGAAATAGGAAAAAAAGTAAAGGAAGTTTTAGGATAATATCCTTATAATGCATCATAAAACCTCATAAATTCATCTTAATTTTATGAGGTTTTTTATTTCTTATAACTTCTTATCGTTATATTTGAAAATAGAAATCAACCAAACGAATCAACCTAAATAAACATTAGTGTTTCTTGTTTAAAACAAACGGATTCGTAGCCAAAAATTATTTAGAATGAAATTATTAGAAGGAAAAACAGCCATAATTACTGGAGCAAGTCGTGGAATAGGTAAAGGGATTGCTCAAGTTTTTGCTCAACAAGGTGCCAATGTGGCTTTTACATACAGTTCATCTGTAGAAGCTGCCAACGAACTTGAAAACGAATTGAATGCGCTTGGTATTAAAGCCAAAGGCTATAAAAGCAATGCTGCGGACTTTAAGGAAGCTCAGGAATTGGCAGATGCTGTGGTGGCAGAATTTGGCACCATAGATATTTTGGTTAATAATGCTGGGATTACAAAGGATAACCTTTTAATGCGTATCACAGAAGAAGACTTTGATAAAGTGATTGAAGTCAATTTAAAATCTGTGTTTAACATGACAAAAGCTGTACAACGTACCATGTTAAAACAACGCAGTGGCTCTATCATTAACATGAGTTCTGTGGTTGGTGTTAAAGGAAATGCTGGTCAAACCAACTATGCAGCCTCAAAAGCTGGAATTATTGGATTCTCTAAGTCTGTGGCTTTGGAATTGGGTTCCAGAAACATAAGAAGCAACGTGATCGCTCCCGGATTTATAGAAACCGAAATGACAGCCAAATTAGACGAAGCAACCATAAAAGGGTGGAGAGATGGTATCCCATTAAAACGTGGAGGAACCCCTGAAGATATTGCCAATGTGTGTGTGTTCCTTGCTAGCGATATGAGTTCTTACATTACAGGACAAACCATTCACGTGGATGGTGGTATGCTAACGTAATATACATGCAAACAGAAACAATTATATATATTATTTTATCTGGAATCATAGCGCTACTTGTAGCGCTTTTTCAGTATAAATATAAGGTGAAACAATGGTCCAACAGACAAATGGTTCTCGCTGCATTGAGGTTTGTTTCTGTTTTTTCGTTGTTGGTATTGCTCATCAACCCAAAATTTGAAAGCCAAAATGTATATCTTGAAAAACCAAACCTGGTTTTAGCTGTAGATAATTCCAGTTCCATAACTTATTTAAAACAAGATGACAATGCCTTGAATTTGTTGGATAAAATAATATCCCATCCTCAAGTGCAAGAAAAATTTGATGTGAAAGTGTATGCTTTTGGTGATCAAGTAAGCTTAACGGATTCTATAAACTTTAAACAAAAGCAATCCAACCTGGATGTGGTGTTCAAGGAATTCAATCAAATATATAAGCAAAGCATCTCGCCAACAGTTTTAATCACAGATGGGAACCAAACCATTGGTAACGATTATGTTTTTTCGGCTCAAAAATATAAACAGCCCATTTACTCGGTCGTTTTGGGTGATTCAACTGTATATTCAGATTTAAAGATTCAGCAGTTAAATGTCAATAAGTATGCCTATTTAAAAAATAAATTTCCTGTGGAAGTGATTTTGGTATATCATGGTGAAGCTGCATTGAACACCAATTTTATAGTACAAAAAGGTGCTGCCATAATGTATTCCGAAACAGTAAGTTTTTCAAAGGAAAACAATTCCAAAATCTTAAACTTTTACTTACCGGCAAATCAAGTGGGTGTACAAAGCTATACAGCAGTTTTGGAACCTCTTGAAAACGAGAAAAACAAAGTAAACAACCAAAAGGAATTTGCTGTTGAAATAATAGACCAAAAAACAAATGTGGCCATAGTTTCAGATATTTTGCATCCAGATTTAGGTGCGTTAAAAAAGAGCATAGAAGCCAACGAACAGCGCCAGGTCAATATATTAAACCCGAAAGAATATATTTTAAAAAGCAATGAATTTCAATTGGTTATATTGTATCAGCCAAACAATAACTTTAATCAGGTTTTTGATTTTTTAAAGAATTCAAACAATAATTATTTTTTAATTTCAGGAACCAAAACCAATTGGAGATATCTTAACAGTTTGAATTTGAATGTTGCTCTTGAAATCACAAACCAAACTGAAAATTATCAAGCTGTTTTAAACACAGGGTTTTCAAACTTTATTGTAGAAGATTTGGAATTTGAATCGTTTCCACCTCTAAAATCCAGTTTTGGGGAACCACAGTTTAAAGTCCCTTTCCAAACTGTTTTGTTTAAAAAAGTTGGAAATATTACCACACAAGAAAGCTTACTGGCAACTTTAGAACATCAAGGAAGAAAGGAAGCCATATTGTTTGGTGAAAACATCTGGCAATGGCGTGCCCAAAGTTATTTAATGGATAAATCTTTCAACAATTTTGATAATTTTATTGGAAAACTTGTTCAGTATCTGGCATCCACAGAAAGAAAAACCAGACTCAGTTTAGATTATAACTCTTTTTATGAAGGAAACTCCAGTGTATTGATTAAAGCGCAATTTTTCAATAAAAATTATGAGTTTGATTCTAAAGAATCACTTTCAATTAAAGTTACAGATAAAATATCAGAAGAAAGTAAAACGTTTCCATTCATCTTAAAAAATAACTATTATCTAGTGGATTTAAGCAATTTACCTGCTTCAGAGTACGAGTTTGTGGTAAGTGCCACCAACGAAAAAATATCCAAGTCAGGTACTTTT
Source organism: uncultured Xanthomarina sp. (assembly GCF_963971605.1). Classification (NCBI taxonomy): domain Bacteria; kingdom Pseudomonadati; phylum Bacteroidota; class Flavobacteriia; order Flavobacteriales; family Flavobacteriaceae; genus Xanthomarina; species uncultured Xanthomarina sp. The sequence continues at coordinate 23,321 of NZ_CAXATZ010000010.1, read as the reverse complement.
AAAATCTTGGATTACAACATTGAGCAACAATTCTTAAATGCAAACCATTATAAACTTCATCAAATTGCAAACAACAGCAATGGCAAGAGCTATTTTGTTGCCAATAGCAATGAGTTGATATCTGACTTATTAAATGACGAAAGATATAAAGCAATCCAAAAGAGCCATAAAAATGTTGTACCTTTGATAGATTGGAAATATCTTCTGATATTGATTGTTTTGAGCCTTTCGGCCGAATGGTTTATTAGAAAATATAACGGATTAATTTAAATTTTAATTGATATATGGAAAAATTACCTAAAGTGGCTTTGCCAACTATTATTATTGCTATTGTTTTAATTATTGTACTTGCTAAATCTGCCATAACCATCGGGTCTGGAGAAGCAGGTGTGCTCTATAAAACATTTGGGGGAGGAGTTGTTACAGACGAAGCTCCCTTAGGAGAAGGCTTTCATATTGTAGCGCCTTGGAACAAGGTTTTTGTTTATGAAGTGCGCCAGCAAGAGATTTTGGAAAAAATGAATGTGCTGTCCTCCAATGGTCTGGATATTAAACTGGAAGCTTCTGTATGGTTTCAACCAGATTATGCAAATTTGGGAAAACTGCACCAAGAAAAAAGTGAAATGTATAAAGAACGTGTTTTATTGCCAGCCATACGTTCAGCAGCCAGAAGTGTTGTAGGTCGTTATACACCAGAACAATTATATTCCAGCAAACGTGATGCCATACAACAAGAAATTTTTGAGGAAACCAAAAAAATTGTGGAAGATCAATACATTCAATTAAATGAAGTTTTGGTTCGCGATGTTACTTTGCCTCCAACTATAAAAGATGCCATTGAGCGTAAATTAAAACAGGAACAAGAGTCGTTGGAATACGAATTTAGATTGGTTACGGCAGCCAAAGAAGCAGAAAAACAAATTATTGAAGCCCAAGGTAAAGCAGATGCCAATAGAATTTTAAGCGCCTCTTTAACCGATAAAATTTTACAGGATAAAGGTATTGAAGCCACCATTAAACTATCAGAATCTACTAACAGTAAAGTTATTGTAATTGGTTCAGGAGACTCTGGAATGCCTATTATACTTGGAAATCAATAAAAATTTTCAATTTGTTTAGGATTTGTAAATTTTTATTTACAATCTTTGTATTCACAAAAAAAGAAACATGACATTTATTCAATTACATCATCATCATTTTCATTCTGGCACTCAAGCGAGCTGAAAATGTATTGAATAAAATCAAGATATTTAAAAAAACCCGTTTGAGTAAATCAAACGGGTTTTGTTTTTCATGACATTGAAAATGTCTTCCCAAAAAGGTTTACTCAAACAATTAGATTACTAATTAAACAAATGCCCATTTAGTTGGGAATAATTATGAGTAAATTAAAAATTGCAGTTCAAAAATCGGGTCGTTTACACGACGACTCCATGAAAATCCTGAAAGATGTTGGGATTTCCATAGACAATGGCAGAGACCAATTAAAAGCCTCAGCTAAAAATTTTCCCTTAGAAGTGTTTTATTTGCGCAATGGCGATATCCCTCAGTATTTAAGGGATGGCATTGTAGATGCAGCCATTATAGGTGAAAATGTGTTGATTGAAAAGGGACAAGACATTCCAATTATTGAAAAATTAGGGTTTTCCTCATGTAGGCTGTCTTGGGCCGTTCCCAAAAACATCCAGTTTAAATCCTTAAAGGATTTGCAAGGCAAGCGTATTGCAACTTCATATCCCAATACGGTTCAAGCTTTTTTAAACAAAAATCAAATTAAAGCCAATCTGCATATCATTAATGGTTCTGTTGAAATTGCGCCAAATATTGGTCTTGCAGATGCCATTGTGGACATTGTTTCCAGTGGCAGCACCTTATTTAAAAACAATTTAAAGGAAGTTGATGTGCTTTTACAGTCTGAAGCTGTTTTGGCAGAATCTCCATTGATTTCCAATAAAAGTAAAAATATTTTAAACAAGTTAAAATTTCGGTTTCAATCTGTTTTAAAAGGAAGACAAAACAAATATGTGCTTTTAAATGCACCTAACAATAAGATTCCAGACATCATTGAAATCCTTCCAGGAATGAAAAGTCCAACCATTTTGCCTTTGGCAGAAGCAGGATGGAGCTCCTTACATTCAGTAATTAATAAAAATGATTTTTGGCAAATTATAGACAAACTAAAGGCTCAAGGAGCTGAAGGTATTTTGGTTTGTCCTATAGAAAATATGGTAATTTAATATGAAAACAATAATAAATCCAAATAGAAAAATTTGGGCTTCAATTTTAAAAAGACCCACACAAAACATGGAAAACATAGAGCTTACCGTCAATCAGATTTTTGATGATGTTAAGCGTCATGGAGATGCAGCCATAAAAAAATACACCGAACTTTTTGATGGTGCTTCACAGCAATGCAACATGGTAACTGAAGAAGAAATGGAATTGGCTTCCAATTTGGTTTCAGAGGAACTGAAAAGAGCCATCAAACTTGCAAAATCCAATATTGAGAAATTTCACCAAGCGCAAAAAACCGATAAATTGGAAGTTGAAACCACTCCAGGTGTGGTTTGTTGGCAGGAAAAAAGACCAATAGAAAAGATAGGCTTGTACATTCCTGGAGGTACCGCTCCATTGTTTTCCACGGTTTTAATGTTGGCTATTCCTGCAACAATAGCAGGATGTAAGGACATTGTGCTGTGCACACCTCCAAATAAAGAAGGTAAGGTTGCCAATGAAATTTTATATACAGCAAAACTTTGTGGCATTGATAAAATCTATAAAGTAGGTGGCATTCAGGCTATTGCAGGCATGACCTTTGGAACCAAAACCATGCCTCGAATATTTAAGATATTTGGACCAGGCAACCAGTTTGTAACCGTTGCCAAACAGTTGGCCACAAAATATGGTGTTGCAATAGATATGCCTGCTGGACCAAGTGAACTGCTTGTGGTGGCAGATCAATCGGCTCAGGCAGCTTATGTGGCATCCGATTTGTTAAGTCAGGCAGAACATGGAGTGGATAGTCAGGTTGTTTTGGTTTCCTCTTCCGAAGCATTCATTAAAAGAGTACAAAACGAAATATCCAAGCAACTTTTGGACTTGCCAAGAAAAGCGATTGCGGAAAAAGCCATATCCAATTCCAAATTTATATATATGCAGCAAGAGACCGATGCATTGGATTTAATTAATGCCTATGCGCCAGAGCATTTGATTATTGCTACAAAAAACAATGATTACTTTGTTGACAATATTCTTAATGCAGGCTCGGTTTTTATTGGTAATTACACACCCGAAAGTGCAGGAGATTATGCCTCTGGTACCAACCATACCTTACCAACAAACGGATTCAGTAATGTGTATTCAGGAGTGAATTTAGATAGCTTTACAAAAAGTATCACGTTTCAGAACATCTCAAAACAAGGCTTGAAAAATATTGGGCCAGCCATTGAATTAATGGCTGAGGCCGAAGGCTTGCAAGCTCATAAAAATGCTGTTTCCATAAGATTAAAGGACATATCATGAATATTTTAAATTTAGTTAGAGACAACATAAAAGCCTTAAAACCCTATACTTCTGCAAGGGATGAGTATCAGCAAATTAATGGTGAGATGGTATTTTTGGATGCCAATGAAAACCCTTTTAACAATGGTATGAACCGTTATCCAGATCCAAAACAAGAACTTCTAAAAGCAGAACTTTCAAAAATTAAGCAAGTGGCTCCAGAAAACATTCTTTTGGGAAATGGTAGTGATGAAGCATTGGATTTGATTTTGAGAGCTTTTTGTGAACCCAACAAAGACAAAGTCATTACTTTACCTCCAACTTATGGCATGTATCAAGTGTTGGCAAACATAAATGCGTTGGAAGTTGTTGAAGTGCCTTTAACAGCCTCTTTTAACCTTCAAGTATCCAAGATTCTCAAGATAAGCAATGCAAAGGTCTTGTTTTTGTGTTCTCCAAACAACCCAACAGGTAACAGTTTTAATCCATTGGACATGGAAAGGTTGCTAAGGGCATTTCAGGGAATCGTGGTTTTGGATGAAGCTTATATTGATTTTTCTGAACAAAAAAGCTGGTTGCAAAGACTGGAGGAATTTCCCAACCTGGTAATCACTCAAACATTTTCCAAAGCCTTTGGTTTGGCAGGAATTAGATTGGGAATTTGCTATGCTTCAAAAGATATTGTGTCCATATTAAATAACATCAAACCACCTTACAACATAAATACCTTGACGCAATCAGCAGCTTTAAAAAGACTGAAAAACCTAACTGAAATTGCTTCTGAAATAGAGCTGATTAAATCTGAGAGAGCACTTTTAACTTCAACATTAAAGACCATACAATTCATTTCAAAGGTCCATCCGTCTCAGGCTAATTTTTTATTAGTAAAAATGGATGATGCCCAAATGCGATACAAACAATTGGTTGAGAAGGGCATAGTTGTAAGAAATAGAAGCACTCAATTTGGATGTGAAAATTGTTTACGATTGACCGTTGGCACACCAAAAGAAAACCAAAATTTAATTAACACCTTAAAAGACTTACAATGAAAAAAGTACTTTTTATAGATAGGGATGGAACCCTTATAAAAGAAACCAAAGATGAGCAGATAGATGCTTTTGACAAATTGGATTTTTACCCAAATATATTTCAGTATTTAAGTAAAATTGCCAAGGAATTGGATTTTGAATTGGTGATGGTTACCAATCAAGATGGTCTGGGTACAGAGGCATTTCCAGAAAACACCTTTTGGCCAGTCCATGATTTCATCATTAAAACCTTTCAGGCTGAAGGCATCATCTTTAAAGAACAATGTATCGATAGAACTTTTGCGAAAGACAATGCGTCAACAAGAAAACCAAATACGGGAATGTTGACTTCCTATATTACATCGGAATATGATTTGGCAAATTCTTTTGTAATTGGAGACCGATTGACAGATATGGAACTTGCTAAAAATTTAGGTTGCAAAGGGATATTTATCAACGATGAAACTTATCTTGGAACTAATGAAATCTCGGTAAACCAAGAAGATTTAAATGCGAATATAGCTCTGGAAACCAATAGTTGGGAACAAATATATACATTTTTAAAAACAAGGGATCGTACTGGATATTTAGAGCGAACTACGCAGGAGACTCAAATTAAAATGGCATTGAACCTTGATGGTACGGGACAAAGCAATATTCAAACAGGGATTCCTTTTTTTGATCACATGCTAGACCAAATTGCAAAACATGGTCAATTGGATTTAAACATTCAGGTATCAGGAGATTTGGAAGTGGATGAACACCATACCATAGAAGATACTGCTATTGCGCTGGGCAACTTGTTTGAAAAAGCTTTAGGGAATAAATTAGGGATGGAACGATATGGTTTCTGTCTGCCCATGGACGACTGTTTGGCACAAGTAGCTATAGATTTTGGAGGTAGAAATTGGTTGGTTTGGGAAGCGCAATTTAAACGTGAAATGATAGGCCATATGCCAACAGAAATGTTTATGCACTTTTTTAAGTCTTTTACAGATGGAGCTAAATGCAACCTAAACATCAAAGCAGAAGGGACAAACGAGCATCATAAAATAGAAGCTATTTTCAAAGCTTTTGCAAAAGCTATAAAAATGGCTGTAAAAAGAGATGTAAATAAAATGATTTTGCCTTCAACAAAAGGTGTTTTGTAATATCCTATAAAAAATATGGTAAATTCCAAAAGGCTGATTTTTGGAAGATGTCTTTAGAATTTTTGGAATTTGTAACAACAAATTTCAAGCAAAAGAAAAAGTAAATGAACAAAAAAACTTTAAAACTCGTAATAATTGATTATGGCGCAGGAAACATTAAAAGCATACAATTTGCGTTAAAACGGTTAGGTGTAGAGGCATTGCTTTCCAATAAACCAACCGAAATTTTAACAGCAGACAAAATTATATTTCCAGGTGTTGGAGAAGCCAGTAGTGCCATGAATATGCTTAAGAAAAAAGGTTTGGATCTGTTGCTGCCTCAGCTTAAGCAACCTGTTTTAGGCATTTGTTTGGGCATGCAATTATTATGTAACCACACCGAAGAAGGCAATACCAAAGGGTTGGGCGTTTTTGATGTTTCCATAAAACGCTTTTCAAATCAAGTAAAAGTGCCACAAATGGGCTGGAATACCATAACTAATTTAAAATCTAAGCTTTTTAATGGTATTTCTGAAAATGAATATATGTATCTTGTACATAGTTATTATGCTGAAAATTGCAAAGATGCCATTGCTTTAACGCAATACAGTTTGGTTTATGCTTCAGCATTGCAAAAAAACAATTTTTATGGTGTCCAATTCCACCCAGAAAAAAGCAGTCTCGCAGGAGAAAAAATATTAAAGAATTTTATTGAATTATAATATGAGAATCATACCAGCAATTGATATTATAGATGGAAAGTGCGTAAGACTCACAAAAGGGGATTACGACACCAAAAAAATATATAACGAAAACCCTTTGGAAGTGGCCAAACAGTTTGAAGCTGCAGGCATAGAATACTTGCACTTAGTGGATTTGGATGGAGCTAAAGCTCAACATATCGTCAATTATAAGGTTTTGGAGCAAATTGCATCCAAAACCAACTTAAAAATAGATTTTGGAGGAGGTATTAGAGCCAATGAAGATTTACATATAGCCTTTAATTCTGGAGCAAAACAGATTACAGGAGGAAGTATTGCTGTTAACGATTCCAAAACTTTCGAGGGTTGGCTGGAAAAATATGGAGGCACAAAAATTATTCTTGGGGCAGATTGTAAAAATGAAAAAATAGCCATCAGTGGTTGGCAAGAAGAAAGTACTTTGGAAGTAATTCCTTTTATTAAAAACTATCAGAAAAAAAGCATCCAATATGTTATTTGTACAGATATATCCAAAGATGGCATGTTGGAAGGACCTTCTATAGATTTATATAAAAACATTATTAATTCCTGTTCCAATAGTAACGGTCAAGCCATAAAACTAATAGCTTCTGGAGGAGTTTCCTGTATAGAAGACATTAATTTATTGGAAGATATTGGTTGTGAAGCAGTTATCATCGGGAAAGCCCTCTACGAAGGAAAAATCAGACTTAAAGATTTAGAAACCCACGTTTAAAATGCTTACAAAAAGAATTATTCCGTGTTTGGATATTAAAAATGGACGAACAGTTAAAGGTGTCAATTTTATTGATTTAAAAGATGCTGGAGACCCAGTGGCCTTAGCGAAATTGTATGCAGAAAATGGTGCCGATGAACTTGTGTTTCTTGATATTTCTGCAACAGTGGAAGGCAGAAAAACCATTTTTGAACTGGTATTACAAGTAGCCGAACAAATTAATATTCCTTTTACTGTTGGTGGAGGCATTACTTCCATTGATGATGTGGCTAAGCTATTAAAATGTGGAGCCGATAAAGTATCATTGAACTCCTCGGTAATAAAGCGTCCAGATTTAATCAACGAATTAGCTGCTAAATTTGGCAGTCAATGTATTGTAGTTGCAATAGATGCAAAACTAATTGATGGACAATGGATGGTTCATCTTGCTGGAGGACGTATTCCTACCAAATGGAATTTGTTCCATTGGGCAAAAGAAGCAGAAAATAGAGGTGCAGGTGAAATCTTGTTCACCTCCATGAACAACGATGGAACCAAAAAAGGCTTTGCCAATAACGCTTTAAAAAAACTTTCCGAAGAATTGAATATTCCCATCATAGCATCTGGTGGAGCAGGAAACCCTCAACATTTTATTGATGCCTTTCAAAAAGGAAAAGCAGATGCAGCTTTGGCTGCCAGTGTATTTCATTTTGGTGAAATAGATATTTTAGATTTAAAAAAAGAATTGAAAAAAAACAATATTGAAGTAAGACTTTAGTGCCCTTTAAGATATTCAGTCTTATTGGGAGACAACATATTTCAGCTTTACAGAATATAGACATGAAAATTGATTTTGATAAATATAAAGATGGCTTGGTCCCAGCCATTGTTCAAGATGCTTCCACCAACAAGGTGTTGATGTTGGGATTTATGAATCAAGAGGCTATAAACAAAACCAATAAGTTGGGAAAAGTGACCTTTTATAGCAGGAGCAAACAGCGTTTATGGACCAAAGGGGAAGAAAGTGGAAATTATTTGAACTTAGTGAGCATGCTGTTGGATTGTGACAATGATGCTTTACTTGTAAAGGTGAACCCCTCTGGACCTACCTGTCATAAGGGAACAGATACCTGTTGGCAAGAAAAAAACACAGAGTCCTTCGGGTTTATTTCTCAACTTGAAGATATAATCAAACACAGAAAAGAAAATGGGAAGCCTGAGGATTCTTATGTAGCTTCCTTATTTGATAAAGGTATCAATAAAATAGCCCAAAAAGTAGGAGAGGAGGCAATAGAAGTCGTGATAGAAGCTAAAGATATCAATGATAATTTGTTTTTAAACGAAAGTGCCGATTTACTGTTTCATTATCTAATTTTATTGCAGGCCAAGGGATTTCAATTACAAGATGTGATAAACAAATTGAAACAAAGGCATTAGAATGATCCAATGCCTTTGTGAAAATTTCATGTTGCATTAGGAAATCCAGTTTCTGGTAATACTTTTGTTGGAAAACATAATTAGGTACACTCCAATAATAAGTACCATTATTGGCATGATCATACCTCCAGGACCATATACTTCCATAACGTCGCTCATAAATAAGTTATAGCTCATTTGTACCACGATTCCAATTAAAGAAATAATAAAAAGGGTTTTAGCTATTTTTTTTCTCAGTAGCAAGGTGATGGATGCCAATGCACCTCCAAATACAGCAATGGCAAAAGCAGCAGTAACCCATGCAGGCACATTGGCATATAGCGCTTGTTCGGTTTCTGGTAAGGCTGCCAGGTCAGCATCTGTCATGTAGGCTTGTCCTAGGTAAGCCATAACACCCATAAGGTTCCAGATTAAAGCAACAATACTTACTATCCAAAACCATAATGGTGGTTTGTTTGTTGAAATGTCTGTCATAAATTGGTTTGAATTAGTGGTTAATAGAATTACAAGGTATAAAAAATTTGGCAGTTGTTTAAAATGGATTATTTTCGACAATCAAATCAAGCAAAGCCGTGTTCAATAAAAAATATTATTACTTAATAAAAGTTCAATATTTAGGGTACCGTTTTCATGGTTGGCAAAAACAGCCAAAAATTAAAACGGTTCATTTAATGATAGACAGGACCTTAAATTTTATTTTTGAGGGCAAACGTTTTAAAACTTTGGGATCTGGAAGAACAGACGCCATGGTTTCGGCGCAGGAAGCTGCTTTTGAGCTGTTTGTTTTTGAACCCTTAGAAGATTTGAAAGGTTTTTTGGCTTTGTTTAACCATAATTTACCACAAGATATTCGGGCTCTTTCGGTACGGGAAGTAGATGAAAATTTTAATATTATCAATCATGCCAAAATTAAAGAATATCTATATGTGTTTGCCCATGGAGGAAAATACCATCCATTTTGTGCCCCAATCATGACAACCATTCTGGAAGAGTTGGATGTTGAACTTATGAAACAAGGTGCCAAATTGTTCGAGGGTTGTCATAATTTCAAAACCTATTGTTATAAAGCAACCAATAATGGTATATACGATAGAGAGATCCTTACTTGCGAAATTGTTGAAAATACCTTGTTTACTGCCAATTTCTTTCCGGAAACATCTTACATGTTGCGTGTTAGGGGACAAGGTTTTATGAGAAATCAAATTAGGCTCATGATGGGAGCTTTAATAAAACTTGGTAGAGGCGATATTTCTTTAGAATATATAAAAGCAACTTTAAAACCAGAAAGCACCGAAGTTATGGATTATATTGCTCCAGCTTCCGGTTTGATTTTAAACGACATCGAATTTCAATAAGCTACATCGCACCTCTGGAATCCCTAATAATTTTAACACTTCAAAATTTCTTTAACATAATTTAAGTTAATTAAAACTTAAATCCGTTAAACCTTGTTAAACAACTTGGTAATGTGCTTCTAATCCATAGTTTATATAGTGAACCAAAAAAATATAACACATGAGCTATTTAAACATGCAAGACGAAAAATTATTACCAGTAGTAATGGAACTAAACAACCTACTGGCAGATTACCATTTATACTATCAAAAATTAAGAAGTAATCATTGGAATATTTTGGGTAAAAATTTCTTCGATTTACACAATAAGTTTGAAGAACTTTATACAGATGCAAGAGTGAAGATTGATGAAATTGCAGAACGCATTCTTACCTTAAGATACCATCCTATGAGCAAGTATAGCGATTATCTTAAAGTTTCCTCCATTAAAGAAGCCTCTGCTCTACAAACTGATAAAGAAATGGTTTTGGATATTATAAACGATCATAAAACACTTTTAAAACAAATGAATTTGGTTATAGAAAAAGCAGATGCAGTAACCGATGAAGGTACCATAGATTTGATTGGAGCTTACATTCGCGAACTTGAAAAATCCAGTTGGATGTTGGATGCTTGGAGTAAGGAATCCACAGATACCCTTAAGGAAAATGTTATGGAAGCCTCTTAAACCACTTCAAAAAACTTAAAATGTGTTATTTGAGTTAAGATGTTTTTCTTTAAAGCTAATTCAAATGCATATTTTATATCATATTTGTATATAGAAATTTGATAATCAAGTTTTTAAGTATAACCATAAAATTTATAAACATGAAAAGAATCTTATTGATATTTGCCCTTTTATTTTCATTTGCAACCGTGTTTACCAGTTGTAGAGACGAAAAAAAAGCAGACGAACAAATTGAAGAAACAATGGACGAAGTAGGAGATGATGTTGAAGAAGCTGCAGAAGATGTTGGCGACGGCATTGAAGACGCTGCAGACGAAGTTGAAGATGCAGTAGATGGCAACTAAACCCAAGTCCAGTAAAGATTTAGTAACCTTTAAAACCTTAAGAAAATGAAACATTTAATATATATAGCTGCATTTCTAGTGCCTACTGTGTTTTTTGCACAGGAAAAGCCTACAAATGTATCTGAAGAAACCACAACCAAAACCGTTACAGTAGATGATGGAAGGGAAGTGGTAGAGAAAAAAGTAAAAGTTACAACACGGGAAGAACAACAAATTAAATTGGCTGAAAGTGATAAACACAAAGTAAATCAAGATGTTGTGAATTCTCCTTCAAAAGTGACACAAACCATTGAGGTGGACAACGACATGGATCCCTTTTACGATTCCAAAACCAAGTCTGTTTATTACACCTATAACGACGATAACTATATCTTTAAAAGAATTGATAACGGATTTATCGTATCGGAAGTAGGAGCAGATGCAGGAATGAAATATGGTCATGGAATGAGTACCAGCAGAGCCAATAACTATGTGTTCAGCTCTAAAGACTATAATGGTATTGGGTATTTTGATGCCAACAACAATTTTATAGTTGAGTATTACGATGCTGATAGCAATACCATTGTTAAGAAAGTATTTAAAATGACCAGATAATACTTTTTAAAACACTAAAGAAAAGTCCTGCAATATAGCAGGACTTTTTTGTACCTTTAACTTAAAATACATCAAAGCATGAAGCCCATTATTTTTGAAGACTTGTTCAGTTTTTTAATCAAACTCGAGAAAAACAACAATCGCGATTGGTTTCATGCACATAAACAGGAATTCAAACAAGTTGAAAAGCAAACCAAAGCCTTTTATAACTTGGTGTTGGATGCCTTGAGAACCCACGACGACATAGATAAACTTAAATTATTTAGAATTTATAGAGATGTGCGCTTTTCTAAAAACAAACAACCTTACAAAACTCATTTTGGAGGTTCGTTCCACAGAAGAAAACCAGAATTGAGAGGTGGTTACTATTTGCATTTGGCTCCCAACAATCAATCGTTTATTGCTACTGGTTTTTGGGAACCCAATAAAGCGGACTTGCTTAGGATTAGGAAGGAATTTGAGATGGACGATACGGAAATAAGACAGATAATTTCAAATAAATCGTTTAAAAATGTTTGGGGAGATCTTGTGGGAGATGAATTGAAAACAGCTCCAAGGAATTTTGATAAAGACCATCCTGCAATAGATTTGATTCGTAAAAAACAATATATTTTCACTAAAAAGTTCACAGACCAAGAAGTGCTTTCTTCAACGTTCCTTGAAGAGGTCAATACATCCTTTAAAGCGGTAAGACCTTATTTTGATTATATGAGTGACGTGCTTACAACCAACTTAAATGGCGAATTGCTTATTTAATATCTGTAATGGTAAACGTATTGTTGTTAAAAACAATAACATCTCCCACAACTTTGTTTTTAAGCAGTTGCCCAATGGGAGAACCTAGAGAAATACTAAAGTAGTCTGCATCATCAAGTTCAATTTTGCCCATACTTATGGCAATAAAAAAATGATTGGAGGTGGATTTTACCAAACTTCCTAAAACCACATTGGTATTCATTGTTTTTGGGTTGATTACATTTAAGGTGTCCAGCATTTTTTTGGCATCGTTTAAATACTGCAAATTCAACTCTAAATCATTAAACAGTTTTCCGTTGCCAGAATCGTCACCTTCATCATTTGCTTTGTCATTGCTCTCAATAGATTCCTTTATGGTTTCTATTTCGTCTTTATAACTAGCAATACGCTTGTTTACATAGCTGTAACAAGCTTGTAATAATTGTTCTTTTACCTTCATATCTTATACAAAGATAGGATGAAAAACTTGAATATTGCTAATTAATTTTTCTTTAACCAAATGCATCATACGTTTGTTTAAAGCTGAAGAATTGGTAATGTAAAACCGATATTCCTCAACCGTAAACTGCCCAATAACCATCCCTTTTAAGGAGTTTCGGAATTTCATGTCTTTTTGGATGGCATTTTCTATGTAATCTATTTGCTTTTCAACCGATAAACCAAAAAATACATTTTTATGCTTGTTGACATAATTTTTAAAAACTTCAACAAATAAATCTCCTTGAAGTTTTATTATGGGTCTTAAAGTAGCGTTTTGAAAACGCTCGTCATCGCTCATGGAATTTGAAAACAAAGCTGAAGAGATTTGAGGACGACACTCTAATAGGTCTGTAGATCTGTTCATTTTATAAGTTTTCTTAAATTTATAAATATTGACATGGAAATTTCATGGAACCCATTTTCAATATTAACAGGGTTATTAACAAATAGAGAAAAAGCATATGCACATAGAAGTAAATAATGTCCTTTTTGCAGTTATCATGCTATTATTAGGTATCTTTGAAAGACCCTAAAAAACAGATTTAATATGAGATTCCATACAAGAAAATGGGTAAAACCCGAAGATTTAAACCCAAACGGCACTTTGTTTGGTGGCCGTTTGTTGGCTTGGATAGACGAAGAAGCTGCTTTATACACAAACATTCAATTGGAAAATTCTAAAATTGTGACAAAGTATATTTCTGAAATTAACTTCAATAGCTCTGCAAAACAAGGGGATATTGTTGAATTGGGAATGAGCGTTGTGAAATTTGGAAAAACATCCATTACATTAAATTGTGAGGCACGAAACAAAATGACCCGAGAAACCATTTTAACAGTAGATAATATTGTGATGGTAAATCTAGATGAAGAAGGCAAACCAACACCTCATGGAAAAAAGAGGTTGGAATATGTTAAAGACAGGTTGAAAAAAACTACGTAGTGAACTTTGGGAAATCGGTTGGGTATTCAAATAGCTCCAATTCAAAATACGGCACAGCAGAAATGGCATGATCAAAAATATCAGACATGATGTACTCGTAGTTTTCCCAACGTTTATCGCTACTAAAAGCATAAATTTCCAAAGGCAACCCATGAGGTGTAGGCTCCAATTGCCTAACCATGATGGACATGTCTTTGTTAATGGCTGAATGATTTTGAATGTAACTTAACAAATACTTTCTAAACACTCCTAAATTGGTCATGTTTCTCCCGTTTATCAAGGTGGATTTATCTACATTGTGAGTGTCATTATAACTTGTAATGTCTTTTTGTCTCTGGGTTAAATAATCAGAAATCAACTCTATTTTTTTAAGCGCTTCTATTTGTTCATCCTTTAAATAGTGTACACTTTTCGCTTTTAAAACCAACGCACGTTTAATACGTCTTCCTCCAGAAGATTGCATGCCTCTCCAGTTTTTAAAGGAATCTGTTAAAATAGCATAGGTAGGAATGTGTGTAATGGTCATATCGAAATTTTGAACCTGAATGGTAGACAGGTTAATTTCAATAACATCTCCATCTGCACCAAACTTTTCCATGGTAATCCAATCCCCAATTCTAACCGAATCGTTTATGGATAGCTGAATACTGGCTACAAAACCCAGAATGGTGTCTTTAAAGATTAACAATAAAACAGCAGATGCAGCACCAAGAGTTGTAAAAAACTTGATAAAGGACAGATCTATTAAAATGGCAAGACAGGAAGCAATACCTATAATCCATACAAACAACATGGCTACCTGTATGTAACTGTCTATGGGTTTATCCTTTAATCGTGGTAAGGTTTTAAAATAGGATTCAAAGGTTTTTAAAAGACTTTTAATGATCCAAATGGTTAAGAATACTCCATAAACCTTTAAAATGGTTACTATATAGCTTTCAAAATGTGGAAAATCGTAAAATACAACAGGAAAAATCTTAATGGTAATAATTAAGGGAACTATATGAGCAATGTTCCTTGGTGCTTTATGGTTCACCAATAAGTCGTCGAAATTGGTTTTGGATTTAGCTGAGAATTTAGTGAACGCATTTACCAATATCCTGCGTGCAATATAATCTGTAATGTAAATAACAACAGCCAAAATAAGTACCAAACATAGCATGTTTAGATACTTTGCTGCTGTTTCAGAAACCTGAAGCGAAACAAAATAATCGTAAAAAAAACATTGCAATTCGTTCATTAGGATACTTGTTTTAAATAAACTTTATCTATATAAAAAGTTCCAAAAGGTATTATGGATGCTGCCAAAACAAACAACAAAGATTTAGATTTCCATTTTAATTTTGAACCTAAAACAATGGCCAAAATAATATAGGCCACAAACAATAGTCCATGTGGCATGCCCAGCATTTTTACATATTGTGGATCGTTGCCAAAATATTTAATTGGCACTGCTATAAACAACAATAATATATAGGAAATCCCTTCTAAAAGCGCCACTAGTCTAAAAATGTTTAATAAAGAAAACATATGCTTATTATTTTAATTGGCAAAAATACAATACCAAAGATAAATTACAGCATTTTTAAAATGTTTTTAACGAATGGGATTTTAGCTTAAAAAAATACTTATAGAAGTAAAAAACAGTAAGTTATCGGAAAAATTTAAATCATAACGATAAAATGACTGCTCATTTTATTATTGTAATACCTTTATATCATAATTATGTAAGCAACCAATATTAAAAACTAAACACTAAAATATGCAACCTACCATTAAAGGCATATACAAACAGGTTATACCATCTTTTATCTTACTTTTATTTTTTGGTCAGGTTAATAGCTTTGCCCAAGCTACAACAGCTGTTCCAGATACGAATTTTGAACAGGCCTTGATTAACCTGAACATAGATACCAATGGCCTAAATGGAACTATCTTGAATAGCGATGCAGTAGGTGTTTACTATCTAAACGTAAGCAATCAGTATATTCAGGATTTATCAGGTATTGAAGCGTTTACAAGTTTGAAAAAATTAAATTGTTCTTACAACCTTTTAAGTAGCTTGAATATTTCCCAAAATAGCCACTTGGAAGAACTCAATGCCAATGACAATAATATCAATTCCATAGATTTAAGTCAGAATACCAAATTACATAAAGTACAAATAAGTGCAAACCAATTAACTGCCATAGATGTTTCTGCTAATTTTAGTTTGGAAGAATTATCGGTTAGCTTAAACAATTTAACTGCTTTGGATGTGTCAGGCAATTCAAGTTTGGAGTTTTTAGGATGTTATGCAAATCAATTAGAAACTTTGGATCTTTTAAACAATTCACAATTAAAATATTTACATGTGGATTTTAATGCATTGGATGAACTGGATGTATCACAAAATTTTAATTTAAAAACACTGTCTTGCAGTAACAACAATTTAAACAACTTACCTATTGCACCAAATACAGAACTTAGCTATTTGGACTGTAGAAACAACAATCTTACCAACTTGGATATTGTTACCAATACCGATTTAAAAAGATTGTTTATTAGTGATAACAATATCAGTGAAATAGACCTCTCCAATGCTCCAGGATTATTGTTGTTTTATGCCAGATTCAATAATTTAGTTTCCTTGGACATTTCAAACAATTCCTATTTACGATGGATAAAATGTGAAGGCAATAACTTATCCATGGTCGATTTTAGAAATGGCAATAATAGCCATATTTCAGAATTTGTAATGTCACAAAACAACAATTTAAGTTGTATTTATGTGGATGATGCCGAAGCAAGCTTTCTCGATAATTGGATCATAGACGATGTAAGTGCATTTGTGGAGAACGAATCGGATTGTGAAGCATTATCGGTTTATGAAGCAAATGAATTTACTTTTCAAATGTTTCCAAATCCAGCCACAGAACAAGTTACTGTTTCCATTAAAACCAAAAACGCCACTTTCGAGTTATACTCCATTAAAGGACAATTGATTCATAGCCAAAAATTAAGTTTTGGTACCAATTACGTACCATTAAATAAATTAAGCTCTGGGTTGTATTTGGTTAAAATAATGACTGAAAGTACATCAGAGACCAAAAAACTTCTGCTTAATTAAATCTGGCGCTTAAATTTACAGGAAAGCTACAATAAAATGTTTCTATACCACAGCGTAGCTTTACTATGAACAGAGAGAATATTTTGAGGCTTCCAAAAAAGACAGGCCATTCTTTAAATAAATTAAAATGAAAGCCTTATCTTTGTAGGAGTTAGAGAAGATATACCTAATAGCATAACACAGGTATTACATATCATATCTTTAGGTTCTTTAATAATTTACATGGTTCTTATCGAAACATTCGTTTAGTATTTTAACTTCTTCTTATGCAATACATTATCAATTAATTTTTAAAACAACGAATGGCAAAATCACAACAAACATTTAATAAAAGTGAAAAAGAAAAAAAGCGTTTAAAAAAACGTGAAGATAAGCGTAAAAAAATGGAAGCCCGTAAACTTGAAAAAGAAGAAGGAAGGAACGAAGGTATCCAGTTTGCTTATGTGGATTACAATGGGAACTTAACCGATACTCCTCCAGACCCATCCATGAAAGTAAAAGTAGATGCCGAAAGTATTGAGGTGTCCATCCCAAAGCGCGACGACAGCGAAGTTGAAGCTTTTGATCCTGTAAGACAAGGTAAAGTTTCGTTTTTTGATAACTCTAAGGGATTTGGGTTTATTTTGGATTCAGAAAATCAAGAAAAATACTTCTGTCACGTCAGTGGTTTGATAGATGATATACAAGAAAACGATAAAGTTTCTTTTGAGCTTGAAAAGGGCATGAAAGGCATGAATGCCGTTCGAGTGAAACTAGTGGAATAAACAGAATTACAATTTGCATGTATAAATCCCATCAATTTATTTTTTGATGGGATTTTTTAATTATAAATGGCATAGCTTTTCAACTTCTTTTAAAACACGTTGCATTCTAAGCTCTGAAATCCCAATTTTTTGCATGGTTTTTTTTCCGTGTTTTAATTCTTTTACTAAAATTATGTTTTCGTCCATTAACAGATGCTTTTCCTTCTTGGTCAAGGTTGTTAAAGCTGTTACAGGGTAAAGTGCCAAGCTATCTATATTCGCTTTTAAGCCATTGTTTTTAGGATAGTCCCAACTTAACAAAGTCAACCCAATGCACCTGCCATAGTTTATGGCATCTTCGGTAAACCTGGTGTTGGTAACCAACCAACCTTGTTTTAAGTGGGTCTTGTTATTTGGATTGCTGTTCCATTGCTTTTGTATGTCCAGAAACCTGGAATTTATGTACAAAGGTACTTTTACGTTACTGCTGCCTTTGGGATCTGAATGAAATTTACATTCTATGGCATACACAAAGCCCTCTTTTTCTGCCAAAACATCTATCTCATGGGTAACACATTCCCCATTTAAAATCACGCTCACTTGGGTTTGAAAGCCTTTTTCCTTTAGCAAAGCTCCTACCAGCCTCTCAAAAGGGTAACCTGTAGGTCCCAAATCGAAAATGGCACGCTTTAAACTGTATCGGGAAGCAGATATTTTATTGTATTTTTTTAATAATGCAAAGGCTTTTTTATAGATGCTGTTGGACGACATGCCATCATAGACCTCCTTTTGTATTTTCGCCACTATGGTATCAACGGTGTCTTTGTTTGCTCCAGAAGAGAGCAGCGATTGGCGTAATTTTTCAAATTTAAACAGCTCTGTTTCACCATTGCTTTTTTGAATAAAAATTTGTCTTTCCATAAGGTACTGTTTTTAAAATCTTAAAATCTCTGTCATGATATCACAAGATTAATCATAGGGATCCAGTGATGAAAACCTCTTCGGTTTAGTAATAGCATGTGGTGTTATCAATAAAACCAAGCTTATGGTAATTGCTTTCTCCATGGCGTTTTAATGAATATACAAAAAGCTATTAATGAAAAGGCAAGGGTGAACATCATTCTAAATAGCATTGCAGTTATGGTTTTTGTTTCATAAATGCCTCCATTTTTAATGTGAAACAGTAAAACCACAAACCCAAGTATTAAAAGGACCAAAGCTGATAGCAACACATAAAAGGTCCATGTTTTACTTTTAACAAATCCGTAAACAGCCAAGAGATATAAAAAGCTACAAATAAAATTGATCCAAACAATAAAAAGCACATAATTGCCTTCTTTGGCTCTTATATTAAACCAATCGAAAATAACCGAACTGCTCATGAACAATGTAAGTAAAGCAAATATGAGCAATATGATGGCGCTTAGCATAGAAACTGTATTCATGTTTTTTTTCATAAAAGTTATGTTTTTGTTTTACGTTCTCCCAACCACCATTTTGGTCTGTCCTTTTGGTTGATCAACCCAAATTTTTTAATGGCGTGAGATTCAATATGTGTTATCACTTCAGTAACAGAATCCGTAACAAACAACAACTCCATATCTTCAGGGCTGATGCTCTCATTTTTTGCCATTAATTCAATGTGTTCACATAATTCCTTGTGAAATTCTGAATCGAAAATAACCACAGGGAAATTTTGAATAACTTTGGTTTGGATTAGGGTTAACGCCTCAAAAAGCTCATCTAATGTACCAATTCCCCCAGGCATGATTACAAAAGCATAAGAATACTTTACCAATATAACTTTACGTATAAAGAAGTAAGGAATATTTATCCATTTATGAAGATACGGATTTGGTTTTTGCTCAAAGGGTAAAATGATATTGCAACCAACCGAATAACCGCCAGCTTCAAAAGCACCTTTATTTGCAGCTTCCATAATGCCAGGACCACCACCTGTCATCACAGTAAATCCCAGTTTGGACAATTCTGCCCCAATTTTTTCAGCATGTTTATAATGTTCAGATTCTTTGGTAAATCGTGCAGAACCAAAAACGGTAACACAAGGCCCAATAAAGTGCATTTTTCTAAAAGCATTTATAAAATTGAAAAACACCTTAAAAGCAAAGGTCAGTTCTTTGAATCGCGATAAAGGCCCTCTTACAAACAAGGATTCGTCTGTTGCAAGTTTATAGTTTTTTTGGCGTTTCATGATAGTAAGTTTAAGTGGTTTTTTTATAGCTCCAAACAGCCAGGCCATTCATTATAATTGCATAAACAAGGGTTTTAACAAGTTGGGGAAGTATGTCCACAAACCCAGAACCTTTTAGCATAACCATACGCATCACTTCAACAAAATACTTGATAGGATTGAATTCCGTTAGGGTTTGTGCCCATCCTGGCATGCTTTCAATAGGTGTGAACAAACCACTCATTAAAATAAAAATAACCGTAAAGAACCAAGCAATGAACATGGCTTGTTGTTGTGTATCTGTAAAATTGGAGATAAACAAGCCCATACCAAGTATCACTAAAATATAAATGGAAGTATAAAAATACATGAGCAACAAATCCCCAATCATGGGAACATTAAAAATAAGTTTTGCAATAATTAAACCTATGGTCAACAATCCCATTCCAATTACCCAAAATGGAAAAAGTTTTCCTACGATAAACTGACTTTTCTTGATAGGAGTAACATTTATCTGCTCTAAAGTGCCAATTTCTTTCTCTCTTACGATATTCATTCCAGAAAGGAACAAAGTAATCATGGTAACCAGTAACACTAAAATTCCGGGAACCATAAACGTTTTGTAGTTAAGGGTTTCATTATACCAAAACAGTGGAATGCTGGTAATGGTTACAGGTTGGATTTGAGCATCTGAAACCTGCATTAAATCTGTTTTAATTTGTTTGTTGTAACTCTGTACGATTTGTGTAACATATACGTTTTCAACACCAGCTGCAGCTCCATCAATGGCATTGAGGGTAACCCCTAAACTTGCTGTTTTGTTTTTTTGTAAATCGCGTTCAAAATGTGATGGGATTTCCAGGAAAACATCCACCTCTCCTTTCAGCATAGCAGAACTTGCTTGAGTTTCTGATGGAAATACAGTAAGTACATCAAAATAGGTGGATGCTTCAAATTTATCTATCAAAGCCCTGGAAGACGCGCTATGGTCATTGTCTATATAGGCAAATTTGATGTTTTTAACTTCAAAGGTTGCTGCATTGGACAATATGATGAGTTGGAGTAGTGGTAACACAAAAATAATAGGTAACATGCCTTTATTTCTAAAGATTTGCTTAAACTCCTTCTGTATAATGTATCTTATTGTTTTCATATATTTTCCACAAAGTGGAAACTTCTTTTTTAATTCCTGAAACCTACAAGATTTTAAAAAACCTGTGCAGGATAAAGTTCTCTAGTCTATAATTACTCCAACCTAATTTTATATTTCTTTACGCTCAATCCTATAAACAGGATGGTCATTCCAAGTAAAATCAAGGTTTCCTTCCATATAAATTCCAATCCAACACCTTTTAACATAATTCCTTTTAATATGATGATAAACCATTTGGCCGGAATAATGTTGCTTAAAACCTGAAGTGGCAATGGCATACTGGATATTGGAAAAATGAAACCAGATAATAAGATAACAGGAAGCATGAGTCCCATTAACGAAATCATCATTGCTGTTTGCTGCGTTGCAGATATGGTTGAGATTAAAATCCCCAAAGCCAATGCCGAAATAATAAAGAGCACACTTTCCAGCGCCAATAAAAACAAACTCCCTTGTACTGGCATTTTAAAGATGAAGATGCTTAATAAAACTATAACTACAGCATTTATTACAGACAGAAAAATATATGGGAATACCTTGCCAATAATTACCTGAAAAGGTTTTATGGGAGATACCAATAAAATTTCCATGGTTCCAAGTTCTTTTTCCCTGGTGATTGAAATAGAGGTCATCATGGCTGAAACCAACATTAAAATAATGGTCATAACTCCAGGTACAAACATATACACGCTTTTTAATTCTGGATTGTAAACCATTCGTGGTTCTGGCACAATCACATAATCAATATGGATGGCCTTATTTTGCTCCTGTTGATAATTCTGTAAAATGGAATTTATATAATTGCTAATGGTATTGGCTGTATTTGGGTCTGTGGCATCTGTAATGATTTGAACCGTTGCCTGATGGTCTTTGATAAGGTTCTTGCCAAAATCTGTTTCAAAGTTCAATACAGCTTTTACTTTTCCCTTTTTAAAAACAGCTTCTATATCTGTTTCACGTTCCAATATTTGCTTGATGCTAAAATATTTTGAAGCCGAAATTTTATTAATGATTTCTTTGGTTGTAGCATCTTTGGAATGATCTAGAATGGCTATGTCCACATTGTTGATTTCGTTGGTGATGGCAAAACCAAACAGTAAAATTTGAACGATGGGCATGCCAAATAGGATAAACAACGAGCGTGTATCCCTAAAAATATGGTAAAATTCTTTTTTTATGAAGCCTACAAAACGTTTCATCCTCTAGCTAATTTTAGAAACACATCGTTCATATTATCAACCTGAAATTGTTCTTTTAATTTTTTTGGGGTATTTAAAGCTTCTATTTTTCCATTTACCATAATGGAAACCCTATCGCAATACTCGGCTTCATCCATATAATGTGTGGTAACAAAAATGGTTGTGCCATCATGGGCTGCTTTGTAGATCATTTCCCAAAACTGTCTTCTGGTAATGGGATCCACGCCACCTGTTGGCTCATCTAAAAACACAATTTTAGGTTCGTGCAACAAAGCCACGGAAAAGGATATTTTTTGTTTCCAACCCAAAGGTAAGGATCCAACCAATTGATTGGATACCTCTTGCAAACCCAAATCTTCAATAAGTTCCTTGGTTTTTTCTTTAATTCTAGCTTTTGTTAACCCATAAATGCCACCAAAAAAGCTAATGTTTTCTTTAACCGTTAAATCGTCGTATAACGCAAATTTCTGACTCATGTAACCAATGTTCTTTTTAATGTCTTCAGCTTGTGTAAACACATCAAAACCGGCTACGTGTGCTTTTCCAGAAGTTGGAATGGAAATACCAATAAGCATTTTCATGGCAGTGGTTTTTCCGGCACCATTGGCACCAAGGAAACCAAAAATCTCTCCTTTTTTAACTTCGAAAGTAATGCCGTTTACAGCTTTAAAATCGCCAAACATTTTGGTTAAGTCTTCTGCTTGTATGACGTTGGTTTTTTTCATTGTTGTAACCCTACTAGGTTTTTGAAAGCTTGCAGGTTCTGTTTGGTTATTTTGCCAATTCCATAAAACTGTCTTCTATGGTAGCCTGGGTTTTTACTATTTTAATATTTAAAAGTTTTTCAGCTTCCAAATACATTTTTAAATCGTTGATTTTAAAATCATTTCGTACATCTGTGTAATGCACAAATTCTCCAAAAGGATACACACTATGTTGATATTGATAGGCCTTTAAACTGTTAATTAATTGATACATGTTGTTGGCACTTACATTATAAATGGTTTTAGGATATTGTTTTACAATAGCCTCTGGTGTGTCGATTTGTAATATCTGTCCATCTTGAATCAAAGCTATTCTATCGCACAAGGCAGCTTCATCCATGTATGGTGTAGACACCAATATGGTAATGTTTTTTTGCTGCAAGCGTTTTAACATGTCCCAAAATTCTTTTCTGGAAACGGGATCCACACCAGTTGTAGGTTCATCCAGAAACAATACTTTGGGTTTGTGTATTAAAGCACAACTCAAAGCCAG